>NZ_JBEXCS010000113.1:0-29649 GCF_040605395.1 Streptomyces sp. NPDC005648
GTTCTCCTTGCTCGGCTCGTCGACCAGCACCTGCTGGAAGCGGCGTTCGAGGGCGGCGTCCTTCTCGATGTGCTTGCGGTACTCGTCGAGGGTGGTGGCGCCGATCATGTGGAGTTCGCCGCGGGCGAGCATCGGCTTGAGCATGTTGCCCGCGTCCATGGCCCCTTCGGCGGCGCCCGCGCCGACGACGGTGTGGAGTTCGTCGACGAAGAGCAGGATGCGCCCCTGGGCGGCCTTCACCTCGGACAGCACGGCCTTGAGGCGTTCCTCGAACTCGCCGCGGTACTTGGCGCCGGCCACCAGGGAACCCATGTCGAGAGCGAACACCGTCTTGTCGCGCAGGCCCTCGGGGACGTCGCCGCGGACGATGCGCTGGGCCAGGCCCTCGACGATGGCGGTCTTGCCGACACCGGGATCGCCGATCAGGACGGGGTTGTTCTTGGTCTTGCGGCTGAGGATCTGGGTGACGCGGCGGATCTCGGCGTCCCGGCCGATGACCGGGTCCAGCCGTCCGGACCGAGCCTCGAGGACCAGGTCGCGGCCGTACTTCTCCAGCGCCTCATAGGCCACTTCGGGGTTGGCGGAGGTGACGCGCTGGTTGCCGCGGACCTGGGTGAGCACGCTCAGGAACGATTCCCGGGTCACGCCGTGCTCCTTGAGCAGGCGCCCGGCGGCGGTCGCCGAGCCCTCCTCGGCCAGGGCGAGCAGGAGGTGCTCCACGGACACGTACTCGTCCTTGAGGCGTTTGGCCTCCCGCTCGGCGGCGTCGAGCAGCCGGGACAGGCGCTGGGTGACGAAGACCTGGCCGGGTGCCGCGCCGGGACCGGTGACCTTCGGGCGACGGGAGAGTTCCTCGCGCACGGCCGCACGCAGTTGGTTCGGCTCGGTGCCGGCCTGTTGCAGCAACCGTGGGATCAGACCGTCCTCCTGATCGAGAAGCGCGAGCAGCAGGTGTTCCCCGTCGACCTCGGTCTGCCCCATGCCGACGGCCGCGCTCTGGGCCTCCTGGAGGGCTTCCTGGGATTTCTGGGTGAGACGGTTCATGTCCATGGGGATGTTTCACTCCTCGTACCGACGCGGCGCAGGGCGGCTTCGAGAATGCTGATGCGGTCCAGCAGGTCGAGCACCAGGCCGATGGATGCGTAGTTGAGGCACAGTCCGGTGCGCAGCCGCTGGATACGGGCGAGAACCGCCGGGGCCGTGGGATCGAACACCAGTCGCCCCGCGGAGTCGCGTTCGGCGTCGACCAGACCGAGGGCGACGAACCGGCGGATCAGGTCGGGGTGGAGGCCCGAGCGAAGGGCCACGGCGGCCAGGGAGAGCCTGGGGACGGGGACGAGCGCGTACCGGACAGTCGTCGAGGCGGTGAGGTCGGCGCCCGTCCGCACCGGACGGTGGCCCACGCCGGCCCCGCCGATGCCTGCCGCTCCCGCGGATCGGTCGTTCATCACGTCCTCCTGGGGTCGTACGAGGAGGTGGCGGCGAGCTCCTCGAACAGTTCGCGCTCCCGCTCGCCGAGGGTGGGCGGCACCATGACGCGGAGTTCGGCGTACAGATCGCCGTTCGCGCCCCGCGGGTTCGGCATGCCCTCGCCGCGCAGCCGCAGCCGCCGGCCGCTGGACGAGCCCGCGGGCACCGTGACCTTCGCCGTGCCACCGCCGGGGGTGGGCACCGGCACGGTCGCACCCAGGGCCGCCTCCCAGGGGGCGACCGGTACTTGTACGCGCACGTCGCGCCCGTCCAGCCGGAACCGGGGGTGCGGCTGGACGCGCACCCGCAGGTAAAGGTCGCCCGCGGCGGCGTCACCACTGCCCCGGCCGCCCTCGCCCGCCAGCCGGATGCGCTGCCCGTCGGTGACGCCCGGCGGCACGTCGACCTCGTACCGCCGCGGCTGCCCGGTGGGACCGGCGAGTGTGACGGTGCGACGGCCGCCTCGGTACGCCTCCTCGACGGTGAGCGGCAGTTCGGCCTCCTGGTCCGCTCCGGGGACGCCGCCCCGGGCGGCCCCGGCTCCGAACATGGAGCCGAGCAGGTCCTCGATGTCGATTCCCTCCGCGCCGAAGTCGTCGCCGAAGCCGGTGGTGTACCGGACGCGAGGACCGCCCCCGCCTGCGGTGCCCCGACCGCGGTAGCCGCCGCCCGCTCCGGCCGCGACCCGTTCGTCGAAGTCCTCGGGGATCTTGCGGAAGTCCTCGCCGAAGCGGTCGTAGCGGGCCCGGGTCCTGGGATCGGACAGGACGCTGTGGGCCTCGTTGAGGTCCTTGAAACGCTCCTCCGCCCCGGGGTCCTTGTTGACGTCGGGGTGATGCCTGCGGGCGAGTTTGCGATAGGCCTGCTGGATCTCGTCCTGGCTCGCGGTCCGCGACACGCCCAGCACCTCGTAGAAGTCCCGTGCCATGACCGGTCACTCCCGCTTCGCGACGGTCACGGCGGCGGGCCTGAGCTGCCGGTCGCCGTCCCCGTAGCCGGGGCGCAGCACCTCGACGACGGTGCCCGGTGGGGCGTCGGGGTCCTGGACGACGCCGACCACCTCGTGCCGGGCCGGGTCGAAGGCGACGCCGGTCTCCGCGTGCCGCGGGTAGCCGAGCAGTTCGAGGACGTTCACCGCCTGGTCGCGTACGGCCCGGACGCCCTCCACGATCGCTCCCGGATCGGCGCCGGCGTGGGTCAGGGCGAGTTCGAGGTTGTCGAGGACCGGCAGGAAGGCGGCCGCCGTGCGGGACCGCTCGACCGCCCGTTCACGCTCCAGTTCCCTGGCGTGACGCTTGCGAAGGTTGTCGAGGTCGGCGAGTGCGCGCCGCCAGCGGTCCTCCAGTTCCTGGATCGCGGTCGTGTACTCGTCCTCGGCAGCCGCGGGACCGGCGGCATCGGGTCCCGGTTCGCCGTTCGCCGCTTTGGACCGGGGCGGGCCCGGTCGGGGCACATCCGTACGAGGAGGGCGTCCGGCGCCTCCCGGGACCGGTTCGACCGGATCCGACGCCGCCCGGTCGGGCTCCTGAGGGTGGGTGGGCATGGCGCGCCTCAACTCTTGTCGAACTCGGCGTCGATGACATCATCGTCACCGTCACCGCCACTCGTGGGACCGCCGTCGGCGGCGTCCTGGCCGGGACCCACGCCCGTTGCGGCGGCGCCCTGATGGGCCGCCAGCCCGGCGAGCAACTGCTGGAGTTCGGAGGTCAGAGGCCGCACGCGCTCCACGCCCGCCTCTTCCTTGACCGCCGCCCGGGCGTCGGACACGAGCATCTCGGCGCGTGCCTTCTCGTGCGCGGGCGCCGCGTCGCCCAGTTCGGCGAGGCGCTTCTCGACCTGGTACGCGACGGCGTCGAGTTCGTTGCGGGCGTCGACGGCCTCGCGCAGGGCCTGGTCCTGGCCCTGGTTGCGCTCGGCCTCCTGGACCATGCGTTCGACCTCACCGCGGTCCAGGTTGGAGCTCTCGCTGATGGTGATGCCCTGTTCCTTGCCGGTGTCCCGGTCGCGGGCCTTGACGTTGAGGATGCCGTTGGCGTCGATGTCGAAGGTGACCTCGATCTGTGGTTCGCCCCGCGGCGCCGGCCGGATGTCGGTGAGCTGGAACCGGCCCAGCACCCGGTTGTCGGCGGCCCGCTCGCGCTCGCCCTGGAGGACCACCACATCGACGGCCGGCTGGTTGTCCTCGGCGGTGGAGAAGGTCTCGCTGCGGCGCACCGGGATGGTGGTGTTCCGCTCGATGATCTTCGTCATCACTCCGCCGCGCGTCTCCAGGCCCAGCGACAAGGGTGTCACGTCGAGCAGCAGGACGTCCTTGACCTCGCCCTTGAGCACCCCTGCCTGGATCGCGGCGCCCAGGGCCACGACCTCGTCGGGGTTGACGCTCATGTTGGGGTCCTTGCCGCCGGTCAGCCGGCGGACCAGAGTCTGCACCGCCGGGATGCGGGTGGAACCGCCGACGAGGATGACCTCGTCGATGTCGCTCTCGCCGACCTTGGCGTCGGCCATCGCCTGCTGCACCGGTCCGAGGCAACGCTCCACCAGGTCGCCGGTGATCTGTTCGAACGTGGATCGCATGACCGAGTCGGTGAGGTGCTTGGGGCCCGAGGCGTCGGCGGTGATGAACGGCAGGCTGACCTGCGTCTGCGTCACCGAACTGAGCTCGGTCTTGGCCTTCTCCGCCGCCTCGAACAGTCGTTGCAGCGCCTGCGGGTCCTTGCGCAGGTCGATGCCGTTCTCCTTCTGGAAGTCGTCCGCGAGGTGGTCCACCAGACGCCGGTCGAAGTCGTCGCCGCCGAGGTGGCTGTCACCGGCGGTGGAGCGCACCTCCACCACGCCGTCGCCGACGTCGAGGATGCTCACGTCGAAGGTGCCGCCGCCCAGGTCGAAGACGAGCACGGTCTCGTGCTCCTTCTTCTCCATGCCGTACGCGAGGGCGGCCGCCGTCGGCTCGTTGATGATCCGCAGCACCTCCAGTCCGGCGATCCGTCCGGCGTCCTTGGTGGCGGTGCGCTGAGCGTCGTTGAAGTAGGCGGGCACCGTGATGACGGCCTCCGTGACCCGCTCCCCCAGCTGCTTGGACGCGTCGTCGGCAAGTTTGCGCAGCACCTGTGCGCTGATCTCCTCAGGCGCGTACAGCTTGTCGCGTACCTTGAAGCGGGCCGCCCCGCCGTCGCCCTCGACGACGTCGTACGCCACGGCCCTGGCCTCCTCGGAGATCTCGTCGAAGTGCCGGCCGATGAACCGCTTGGCCGAGTAGATGGTGCCCTTGGGGTTGAGGATCGCCTGGCGCCGGGCCAGCTGACCCACCAGACGTTCCCCGGTGTCGGTGAAGGCCACCACCGACGGTGTCGTGCGATTGCCCTCGCTGTTGGGCACGACGGACGGCTCGCCGCCCTCCCACACGGCGATCACCGAGTTGGTGGTGCCCAAATCGATGCCCACTGCCTTGGCCATGAGGAACTCCTCCCGGTGCAGCGTCTGCGTCGACTCTCCGGATCACGTTCGTTCAGGTGGCGGTGGGGCTCCGCCGGTTTCCCACCGGTGCGCGCGGAGGGTCTCGAGCACTCCCCAGGGTGACGAAACGGGTGGCTCCACGCCTGCGCCTGGCGAGTCAGGAATGCACGGGTCCGGTCGCCCCACGAGGACGAGAGAAAGAACCCACACGTCTCGGGTAGCCGGCCCGGGAACGGGTACGCGAAAGCCGCTCGCCTCCGAAGAACGGAGTGATCCCATGGTCGGCAGTCGAGCGTACGGCCCGTACCACCGCTCCTCCGGCCGGAAGGGGCGCCTTGCGCGGGGCAGCGCCGGGCGGCACGTCGCGGCCGCGCGCAGAAGGCTTGGCCCACCCGCCCGCATCCCGGCCGACCATGGTCTCCACGAACTGGTCGCGCTCTCCCACGCCCTGTTCGACACTCGGGACGAAGGCGAGATCCTTCTCCTGGCCATGGAGCACATAGTCGCCGCGGGGCCGTACAGCGCGGCGGCCGGATACCTCAAGGTGGGCAGCGACCTGGTCCCCAGCCCGAGAAACGGGCAGACGCATGCCTCGGCCATGGGCCGGAGGGTGCTGGAGCTGGCCGGTCAGGACGGCAACGTGAGCGTGGCCGGCAGGCCCTGGGGGCGGGCCCTGGGACTACGCGGAGCTGGAGGACTCCTCGGCTACCTCGTGGTGACGTCACGCTCCCGGCCCACCGAGGCCGAGCGATCCCTGCTCGCCACACTCGTCCGGCACACCGCTGCCGCACTGTCAGTCGCCTTCGCACACCGCCGCCAACGCGAGGACGCGCTGGAGCTGCACCGGCTGAGGGCCGAACACACAACCCTCCAGCGGCAGCTGATCTCCGTCGTGGCTGAGCTGGGCTACCAGCGAGCCGTTCACGCGCTCATGGCGGACGTCGCTGCCTCGGGTGGCGGAGAGGAAGCCGTCACCCGCGCACTGCACACGCTCACCGGACTGCCCGCGCTGGTCGAGGACCGCTTCGGTCGGCTGAGGTCCTGGACCGGCCCCGGCCGCCCCGTCCCCTATCCCGAACCGGACCCCGTGCGCCAGGACGAAATGCTGCACGCCGTTGCCCGTCAGGCCGGGCCGGTGCGGATGAGGGACCGGCTGATCACGCTGATCCGCTCGCACGGCGAGATCCTGGGCGTGCTGGCGTTGGTCGACGCGCGGGACGAGGCCGACGAGCACACCGTGCTCGCGCTGGAACACGCTGCCGTGTCGCTCGCCCGTGAGCTGACGCACCTGCGCAGTCTGGCCGAAGTGGAGCTGAGGCTGCACCGGAAGCTGGTCGACGACCTCCTGGCGGGGACGGACGAGGCGAGCGCCTACGCCCGGTCGGAGGCAGTCGGACACGATCTGCACCGCAGCAACTACGTCGTCGTGGTGCAGTGGTCGAACCGGACCGCCGACGATTCCTTCGCGCAGATCGTGGGGCGGGCGGCCGCTGCCGTGGGCATGCGCTCACTGCTGACCCGACGATCCGACCACGTGGTCCTGGTCGCCGACGACAGGCCGCACTCTCGCGCGCTGTACGAGGCGCTCGCCCGGGAGACCGGAACACGGTCCGGGACGATCGGGGTGAGCGCTCCTTCGGATTCCCTGGACGACATCCCCCACCGCTACCAGGAGGCGCGACGCGCCCTGGAGGTGCGCCGCCGCTCCCGCGAGCGCTACGGCACGACGTTCTACGACGAGCTCGGCCTCTACCGCATCCTGGGACCCGGCAACGACTACCGGGAACTGGAGACGTTCGTCCACGAGTGGCTCGGGCAGCTCATCGACTACGACTCTCGGCACGACGCGGCCATGGTGGAGACCCTGTCCCGGTACTTCGACTGCGGCGGCAACTACGACGAGACCGCCGACTCCCTCGTGATCCACCGCAGCACGCTGCGCTATCGGCTCCAGCGCATCCGCGAGATCAGCGGCCATGACCTCGCGAACGTCGAGGACCGGCTGAACCTCCAGGTGGCGACCCGAGTGTGGAAGATCGTGCTGGGCGGCCCCGGCTGATGCCTCGCTGGAACCTTTGCACGAGCGGTGTCAGCAGCAGTGGGGCGGGCTGACCTGCTGCAGTCGGCCGAGGGATGCCTGCGCATTTCATGCTGCCCTGCCAGGGGAAGAAGGGCGCGTTTTTTCGGCCTGGAGTACGGAGGTGCTCAGCAAAGGGCTCTGCGAATCTCGAGGGGGTAACAGCCGATGGCGGCGCGGGCGGGAGCGATCGGCGCCGTCCGTTCCCAGTGAGGAGACGAGAGGCATGACCGTGATGGGTGTGTCGAAGTTCGAGAGGTTCTTCCGCGCCGCCGCAAGCCTCGACGTGGACAGGAACGACCTCAAGCGATACGGCGATTTCGTCGACGCCAAGCTCTACGACCTCCTGGTAGTCGGCCAGGCGTCGGCCAAGGCCAACGGCAGGGATACCGTCGAACCGTGGGATCTGCCGATCACCAAGGGCCTCCAGGAGAGCATCCACCGGTTCCGGCGGCTCGACGAGGAGGTCGAGCTGAAGCCGATCCTGGAGCAGCTCGCCGCGCACCCTCCCCTCGACAGGACACCCACCCAGGAGGCCGAAGAGCGCTACCCCGAGATCATCGGCGGTCTCAGCGTCGCCCTCGCCGAGACGTTCAAAATCATGTATCCGGATGTCAAGAACCCGCAGACCAGTCACTGGGAGGGCGTGACCGCGGTCTTCGACCGGCTGCTTTGAAGTAGCGCCGCTGCCGCTGGACCTCCGCATCGATCTGACCGTACCGCCCGCACCTGCCGACATGTCACGCGGCGTCGGCGTTCCTTCGCGGGGATCCTGGGCACTTGCGATCACGGAGGCAGCTGACGGGAAGGAGTCATGCGGGTGTCGTCTCAGGGCGTTACGGTCGTGGCCCTTCTGGCGGATCCGGATGCGCCGACGGAGATCGCGCAGGGCATGGCGCGGACACTCCCTGATCGGCTCGCCGACAGGTGGGGCAAGGGGCGGCGGTTCGACGTCGAGGTGGTCAGTGAGCCCTTCACCGTGGGGACCGAGGAGCCGCACACTTTGATGCGGCGGATCATGGACCGCGGAAGTGCGGAGAGGTGGGACATCGTCGTGGCGCTCACCGACCTTCCGCTGCACGTACACGGGCGCAAGCTCGTGGTGGATCTGAGTCACGAACACGGCTTGGCCCTGCTGTCTCTTCCTACGTTGGGGGGCATGCGTCTGCAGACGAGGGCCCGGCGGGCCGTGGAAGAAGCCGTGCTCAGCCTGTCGGGCCCGCGGGCCACCGAGGCTGACGGACCTCCCCGGAGTCAGCCTCTTCTGGCGCCCTTCGTCAGTCGTCTCGCGCCTGTTCACCCGGGCCAGGTCGGCGAAGAGGAGACCGCTGATCTCAGGTACGTCATCAGCGGGCCGCGCGGTTACCTGAGGGTGCTCCTCGGCATGGTGCGCGCCAACAGGCCGTGGCGCCTGGTGCCGGGTTTGTCGAAAGCCCTGGCGGCCGCACTCGCCACGGGAGCGGTCGCCACCGTGAACTCCACCATCTGGAGCCTGGCCGCCTCCCTGAGTACGCCACGCCTGGTGATCGCCATGGTCGGGTCTGTCGCGCTCATGATCGGCTGGCTGATCGTGGACGCGAAGCTGTGGCATCGAACGGATGAGGTTTCCCGGGAGGCGAGGAAGAGGGCGGCTCTCTACAACGCTTCGACGGTCGTGACCGTGGGTATCGGGGTGCTCGTCTGCTACGTGGGTTTGATGGTCATCAACCTGGTGTGGGCGCTGTTCATCCTCAACAGCCGGGTGTTCGCTTCCACGACACGAACGCCGCTGGACGTCACGGAGTACTGGACGTTGTCCTGGTTCGTCGCTTCGGTCGCCACGGTGGGCGGCGCGCTGGGGTCGGGCTTGGAGAGCGACGACGCGATCCGGTCGGCCGCCTACTCCAAGCGTGAACAGGAGCGTCGCAGCGTGCTGCAGGACGACCAGGGTGACTAGCGGGTGATCTCAGCCGGACAGGCGCCGTCGGTCGATGCGTGGTTGTTTCGCTCGGGAGCCGACGGGGACCCGGACGCGACGCCGCCGGAACGCCGAAGCTCCGCCCGGCCGGCCGGCTGCGCAAGGCGAACCCACGAGTTCAGCCTGGACGAGGCCCCCACCGCCCACGAGCACTTCGACGCCCGTGACGAGGGCCGGACCAAGGTGGTCCTGCATCCCAACGCACACGGCAACGGCCACAAGCGGTGAGAGACCCGGGGCCGCCGTGCCACCTGTTTCCCCCGGACCGGCCCGGGGGACGGGTGCCGACCTGCCCGTGCGCCGGACGGGGCTGGGGGGCCGATCGCCCCGCTCCGGCCGGACCTGAACCAACAGCGATTGCCCGCGCTCCGGCCCGGAGGACGGACGGTGAACGTCCAGCAGTGTCCGCCGTGGCAGCACCCCGTCCAGCGGCTGCGGCCGCCGGCCGGCTCGCGGGCCGTGTGGGAGGCTTCCATGCACGACGACTGCCGCACCGCAACCGGGCCGACGCGACCCGGCAGGGCGTTCCGGCCAGGCGGACACCCGTGACGTGGCCGCGGGCCTTCGGGGAGGTCGTGCGATCCGGGCTCACGATCGAGGAGACGCGGCTGGAGCCCCTGCTCGCGCTGCGCACGGCCGCCGGGGTGGCGATCGTCGTCGGGCCGACGCTGTGGCTGATCTCCCCGGCGTATGCCGCGTCCGCCGCCCTCGGCGCCTACTCCGCGGGTGGGGCCGTCTTCCAGCGCAGCTGGCGTCCGCGCAAGGTGGTGGCGCTCGGCGCGGGCGCGGGTCTGGCGCTCAGCACCTTCGTCGGCTACCTGGCGGCGGGGCGACTCGTGACGTTCCTTCCGCTGCTGGCCGTATGGGCCTTCGCCGCGGGAATGGCGTGGGCCGTCGGATCGACCGCTGGGATCGTCGCGGCGACGACCGTGGGGAGCATGCTCGTGACCATCACCCTGCCCACGAGCGTCGCGCGTGCCTTGGAGCACGCCGGGGTCATCGCACTCGGGGGCGTGACACAGGCCGTGCTGATCCTGCTGTTCCCGATCCGCCGCTGGGGAGCGCATCGTGACGCGCTCGCCGACGCCCTGGCCGCCGTGGCGGACTACGCCCGCCGGCTGCGGCACGATCCGACCGCCCCGTTCGACCCGGAGCCGTTGATGACGGCCCGGGACGCGGCCGCCGTGACGCCTTCACAGGCCCGCACCCGTCCCCCCGTCCTCCACGGCCCCCGCGGCCTCGCCGAGCGCATTCGGCCGGTCGTCGCCGCGCTCGCCGACCCCGACGTCGGCGCCCCGGCGGAAGGACCCGGGCGGGACCGCGCGCGGGAGTTGCTCGACGCGGCCGCCGACGTCCTGGATGCGACCGCCCGTTCGATCCGCCGCGGCACTCCCGCCGAGGTGCGGCCCGAGAGCACAGACGTCCTGCGTGTCGACGAGGAGCACGAGGTGCTGGAGGGCCCCGCGCGGCAATCCGCCGAGCGGCTCGTGGAACTGCTCGGTGAGGCGTTGGAGATCGCCGGGAGCGGCTGCGTGAGCGGGAGGAGGCCCACGCCGCCCGGCCTCGCCGGCGCCCAGTTCCTGGTGCGCCCGACCATGCTCCGGCTGGTCCCGGTGATCGTCCGGGCGGTGCGCCGTGAGCTCCGTCCGGACTCGCCCATCTTCCGGCACGCCGTCCGCCTGGCGGCGGTGGCCACGCTCGGCTATCTGATCGCCGCCCGGCTCCCCCTGGGCCACGGCTACTGGGCGCCCATCGCCTCGGTGATGGTGATGCGGCCGGACTTCCACCGGACGTACGCGCGTGCGGTGGCACGTCTCGCCGGGACCCTGGCGGGGGTAGCGCTCGCCACCGGGATGGTGCGGGCCCTGGGCCCGGACGCCCATGTGTCCGGCGCGCTGGCGGTGGTCTCGGCGGGCCTGTCGTACACGCTGAACCGCACCGGCTACGCCTACTCCCAGTGCTTCACCGCCGCGTACGTCGTCTTCCTGCTCGGCATGGGCGGCCAGGCATGGGAGCAGACGGTCCCGGAGCGGGTGGTACTCACCCTGCTCGGCGGGGTCCTGGCGATGCTGGCGTACGTGGTGTTCCCGGCATGGGAGACACCCCGACTGCCGAGTCGGCTCGCGGATTGGCTCGCCGCCAACGGCCGCTACGCCGCCGCGGTGCTCCGCTACTACGCCGAACCGACCCGGGAGCATCACGCCGGCATGCGCAGGGCACTGCTGGACAGCAGGGAGGCACATGCCGCCTGGCAGGAGGCATACGACCGGGCAAGGCGGGAACCGGTCCGCCCCAGGGGTCTGACGTCGCGCGAGGCCCAGGAGGCGCAGGAGGCGCTCAAGGGGTTCGGCCGGGCAGCGATGCTCATGGAGAGCCACGTCCCGCGGGCCGACAGCCGTTTCGTCCCCGAGGCGGAGCGATTCGCCGAGGCCCTGGAGACGGACACCGCGAAGGCGGCAGTCGCCGTGCGCGAACACAGGAATCCGGACTGGGGACGCGTGGAGGAGGCGCTTCACGCGTGGGAGGACGCCGCCGCGGGCAACGGGAGCCCGGTCGTGCGGCGCGAGGCGGAACTGCAGAAACGGGCCTTGGAGGACCTTGCGACAGCCGTGAGCCGCACCGCCTTGGAACGGGACGTCGGCTCTGCTCGCGAGGAGCAGCTGGTGCGGGCCGCCGCGGCGACGGAAGGTGACGGATCCTGAAGCGTATCTGCCCCAATGTCCCAGCAGATCGAACTCGTACACCTCTTCCTCCTGGACGCAAAGCCTCGTCACACTGCCGGTATGGGTGATCCCGGACTGTTCACACCGAAGTCGGTGACCTGGCAGATGCACGGCGACCCGATGATGTGGGTCGCCGGAATCCGCGCGCTGTATCTCCAGGCCCTGCATCCGCGCGCGGTGCGCGGCGTGATGCAGAACTCCGACTTCCGCAAGGACGCCTGGGGCCGGCTGATGCGGACCGCGAACTTCGTCGGCACCATCACCTACGGCACCACGGAGGCCGCCGAGCGCGCCGGTTCCCGCGTCCGCAAGATCCACACCCTGCTGTCGGCGACCGACCCGGACACGGGGGAGCGGTACGGCGTCGACGAGCCCACGCTGCTGCTGTGGGTGCACTGCGCCGAGATCGACTCCTATCTGCACGTCGCACGCCGCTCCGGACTCCGGCTCACCGACGCCGAGGCCGACCGCTACATCGCCGAACAGCGGGAAAGCGCACGGCTGGTGGGCCTCGACCCGGCCGCCGTACCCGCTGACCGGGCCGAGATGAACACCTATTTCGAGAAGGTCCGCCCCGAACTCGCCGTCGGACCCGAGGCACGCGAAGTGGACGACTTCCTCCTCCGTCCGCCGACGCATCCCCTCCTGGTCCCGGCGCGCGAGGTGCTGTGGCGGCGCGTGGCACTTCTGGCGTACGCCGCCCTGCCGCCGTACGCCCACGAGTTGTACGGCAGACCGGCCCCGAAACCGGAGACCGTCACCCTGCAACTGCGTGCCACGGGCAACCTGCTGCGCTGCGTTCCCCCACGTGTGCGCTGGCAACTCCCGCCCAAACACATTCTTCGCGCGATGGCACGGCTCGGCCCGGGCTCCCGTCCGGCCCCGTACAAACTCGGACGATAGCTCGCCATACTGGACGAGCCAGGGGTGGGCGGGGCGAACCGTACGGGGGCGATCGCGGACGATGGGGGACAGCAGGCTGATCCAGGGCCGGTACCGGCTGCTCGACCTGATCGGGCGGGGCGGTATGGGCGAGGTGTGGCGGGCCCGGGACGAGTCCCTCGGCCGGCATGTCGCTGTGAAGTGCCTCAAGCCGCTCGGCCCGCACCACGACCAGGCGTTCACCAGAGTGCTGCGCGAGCGCTTCCGCCGGGAGGCCCGGGTGGCCGCCGCGCTCTCCCACCGCGGGGTGACCGTCGTCCATGACTTCGGTGAGGCGGACGGCATCCTGTACCTGGTCATGGAGCTGCTGGAGGGCCGCAACCTCAGCCAGCTCCTGGAGGACAACAAGCACCACCCGCTGCCCGTCGGCGACGTGGTGGACATCGCCGACCAGGTCGCCGCCGCCCTCGCCTACACCCACCAGCAGGGCATCGTGCACCGCGATCTGAAGCCCGCCAACATCATGCGGCTCACCGACGGCACGGTGAAGATCTGCGACTTCGGCATCGCCCGCCTCGGCCACGACATCGGCTTCACCTCCCGGCTCACCGGCACCGGTATCGCGATGGGCACCCCGCACTACATGTCCCCGGAGCAGATCGGCGGCTCGGAGGTCGACCACCGCAGCGACCTGTACTCCCTGGGGTGCGTGCTGTACGAGATCGCCACCGGGGCACCCCCGTTCGACCTCGACGACGCCTGGGCGATCCTCGTCGGCCACCGGGACACCCCGCCCCGCCCGCCGCGCGGCCGGCGTCCCGAACTCCCCGAGTACCTCGAGAAGGTCATCCTGGACCTGCTAGCCAAACGCCCCGAGCAACGCCCGCACGACGCGAGGGAGTTGGGACGCCGGATCAGCCTGGGCCGTACGACACCGACGTATGTGCCGACCGTCGTCACCCCGCAGCCGGCCCTGCGCCCGTCCGAACCGATGGCCTCGCGCGAACCACGGCTGCCGTCCTGGACCCGGGACATGACCACCGGCCACAAGGCGACCGGTGCCGGACTGAGCACCACACCGCCGGACGCCGGGGCGGGACTGACCGGCGAATGGATCGCGCGGCCCGCCGGCGGACGGTCCGACGAGCCCGCGCCGGACCAGCCCTCGGCCCCCTCCCCGCAGACCCTCACCGCCCTGGCCGGACGGCACAACGCTGGGCTCAGCCTGGGACGTCTGGGCCGCTGGAAGGAGGCCGGCGAGGTGCACCGCGCGGTCGCCGCCGAGCGCGGCCGCCTGCTCGGCCCGGACCACCCCGACACCCTCGCCAGCCGCTACGAGGTCGCCTTCACCCTGAGCCGCACCGGCCGGGCCGCCGAGGCGCTGCAGGAGTACAAGTTCGTGGCCGCCGCCAGGACCCGGGCGCTCGGCGCGGACCACCCCGACACGCTCGCCGCCCGCCAGGAAATGGCGTACGTACTGGGCCAGTTGGGCCGTCACTTCGACGCGCACCAGGTGTACACATCGGTGCTCACGGCCCGGGAGCGCGGTATGGGTCCGGACCATCCCGACACCCTGCGCTGCCGCCACAACCTCGCCTTCAACCTCAGCAGACTGGGCCGCCTGGAGGACTCGTACCGGATGGCCGCCGACGTGGCCGCCGCACGCGCGCGCGTGCTCGGGCCCGAGCACCCCGACACCCTGGTCACCCGCTACGAAGTCGCCTACGCCCTCGGTCAGTTGGGCCGCTGGCCCGAGGCGCTGGAGACCTACCGCGAGGTCGCCGAGGCCCGTGCCCGGGCCTTGGGACCCGACCACGCCGACACCCTCGCCGCCCGCTACGAGGTCGGCATCAGCCTCGGTCGTCTCGGCCGCAGCGCAGAGGCGCTGATCCTCTACCGGGAGCTGATCGAGGACCGGACCCGTGTCCAGGGCCCCACTCATCCCGAGACCCTGCGCGCCCGCCACGGCCTCGGCGTCAATCTGGGCCGGCTGGGCCACTGGGAGGAGGCGCTGGCCGAGTCGCGTGACGTCTGCGCCATCCGCGAGCGCGTGCTCGGCCCCGACCACCCGGACACCCTGGTCAGCCGGCGCGAGGTCGCCGTGGGACTCGGCTGGCTGGGCCGGTGGGCCGACGCGCTGACCGAGTACCGGCGGGTGGCCGCCGCCCGCGAGCGGGTCCTCGGCGCCGAGCATCCCGACACCCTCGCCAGCCGCAATGACGAGGCCCACTGCCTGGAGCAGCTCGGGCGCGGCGCCGAGGCCGTCGAGCTGTACCGCAGGGTCGCCGTGCTGCGGCAGCAGCAGCGGGCGTCCGGCGGGCACTGAGCCGCGCCGTCGGGCACCGGTTCTCCCCCGTCGCCGGTCCGCCGTCGGGCGCCCTTCCCCCGCCGCCCCCTCTGGCCGGTGTGGATCATCACGTGTTACGAAGAACCATGACCGCACACGAGGGACACCGCACCTACGACGCCGTCGTCGTCGGCGGAGGCCACAACGGCCTGGTCGCCGCCGCCTACCTGGCCCGGGCCGGACGCTCCGTACTGGTCCTGGAGCGCCTCGACCACACCGGGGGCGCCGCGGTCTCCACCCGGCCCTTCGCCGGTGTGGACGCCCGGCTGTCCCGCTACTCGTACCTGGTCAGCCTGCTGCCGAAGAAGATCGTGCGCGACCTCGGCCTCGACTTCCGGGTGCGCGGCCGCACCATCTCCTCCTACACCCCCGTCGAGCGGGACGGCCTCGCGACCGGTCTGCTGGTCGGCGGCGGCGAGCGCCGCACCCGGGAGGCCTTCGCCCGGCTCACCGGCTCCGGACGCGAGTACGAGGCCTGGCAGCGGTTCTACGGCATGACCGGGCGCGTCGCCGAGCGTGTCTTCCCGACCCTCACCGAGCCGCTGCCCAGCCGTGCGGAACTGCGCCGCCGCGTCGACGACGAGGAGGCGTGGCGGACCCTGTTCGAGGAGCCGATCGGCGTAGCGATCGAGGACCGCTTCGCCGACGACCTGGTCCGGGGGGTCGTGCTCACCGACGCCCTGATCGGCACCTTCGCCGACGCCCACGACGCCTCACTGGCCCAGAACCGCTGCTTCCTCTACCACGTCATCGGCGGTGGCACGGGCGCCTGGGACGTCCCCGTCGGCGGCATGGGCGCGCTGACCGACGCCCTGGCCGCGGCGGCCCGGGACGCGGGCGCGGTCATCGCCACCGGCCACGAGGCGGTACGGATCGACACGGACGGCGCAGCCGCCGAGATCACATACCGCACGGCGGACGGCGAAGGCGTGGTGGCGGCCCGGCACGTCCTGGTCAACGCCTCCCCGCAGGCCCTGGCCGAACTCACCTCGGACGCGGCCCCCGCTCCCGCCGAGGGAGCCCAGCTCAAGGTGAACATGCTGCTCAAGCAGCTGCCCAGGCTCCGTGACACATCGGTCGACCCGCGGGAGGCGTTCTCCGGCACCTTCCACATCGCCGAGGGCTACGAGCAGCTGGCCACCGCGCACGCCCAGGCCGCGGCAGGCCGGCTCCCCGCCGTCCCGCCCTCCGAGATCTACTGCCACTCCCTCACCGACCCGTCGATCCTCGGTCCCGACCTCGTCGAACAGGGCTACCAGACCCTCACCCTCTTCGGACTGCACACTCCGGCGCGGCTCTTCGAGGGGGACAACGACTCGGTGCGCGAGGACCTCCTCAAGTCGACCCTCGCCCAGCTCGACGCCCAGCTCGCCGAACCCCTCGCCGGCTGTCTGGCCGTCGACGCCGACGGCCGCCCCTGCATCGAGGCGAAGACCCCGCTCGACCTGGAGCGCGACCTGCGCCTGCCCGGCGGCAACATCTTCCACCGCGCCCTGTCCTGGCCCTACTCCCAGGAGGACGGCGGCCGTTGGGGCGTGGAGACACGGCACCCGAACGTGCTGCTGTGCGGGGCCGGCGCGGTGCGCGGCGGGGGAGTGAGCGGGGTGCCCGGCCACAACGCGGCGATGGCGGTGCTGGAGGCGACCGGCCGGTGACCTCCTCGGCACGGGACGTCCACGGGACTCCCCGGCCGCCGGCCACCGCCGGATCCTCAGTCGACCCGGCGTAGCCCCGCGATCAGCAGCTCGACCAGCCGGCGGGGGTCGTACCGGGCGTCGGTCTCCGCGCCGACGCAGAGGTTGCCGACGCCGCGCATCAGCTCGTAGGGCTGGATGCCGGGGCGGATCTCACCGGCGGCGGTCGCGGCGTCGAGCAGTTCGGCGCACACCGGCATGAGGCGGTCGAGGAAGTAGGTGTGCAGGGTCTCGAAGCCGGTGTTGTCGGACTGCAGGACACCGGCCAGGCCGTGCTTGGTGACCAGGAAGTCCACGAACCGGTCGATCCAGCGGGCCAGCGCGGCATGCGGGCCCGGGCTGCTCGCCAGCAGGGCCGGGCCGGCTTCCGCGCAGGCCTCCACCTGGTGCCGGTACACGGCGATGATCAGGTCCGCCCGTGTCGGGAAGTGGCGGTAGATCGTGCCGACACCGACGCCCGCCTCGGCCGCGATGTCACGGACCGGGGCGTCCACCCCCTTCGCGACGAAGACCTTGGCGGCCGCATCCAGCAGTGTCTCCTTGTTGCGCCGGGCGTCCTTGCGCCGGGACTCGCCCGTCCCCGGGCCGTCGTTCATCGCGCGGACCCCTCCGTCTTCTCCTCGCACAACCCTCTCCTTGCCAAAGCGGAACCATGTTCCGTATCGTTCCGGAACGAGGTTCCGTTTGCTCATCTTCCCAGAGCACGGGCCCGGTAACCAGTCATGTCATGAGGAGATACGGTCATGCAATACCGCACCTTGGGCCGCACAGGTGTACAGGTCAGCACGCTCGCGCTCGGCGCGATGAACTTCGGCCGGATCGGCCGCACCACGCAGGCGGAGGCCACCGGGATCGTCGACACCGCACTCGAAGCCGGCATCAACCTGATCGACACCGCCGACATGTACGGCGCCGGCGAGTCGGAGGAGATGGTCGGCAAGGCCATCGCCGGGCGCCGGGACGACATCGTGCTGGCCACGAAGGCGGCCATGCCGATGGGTGAGGAGCGCAACCACCAGGGCGGCTCCCGCCGTTGGCTGGTGACCGCGCTGGAGGACAGCCTGCGCCGGCTCGGCGTCGACCATGTCGACCTCTACCAGATCCACCGCTGGGACCCGGCGACCAGCGACGAGGAGACCCTGTCGGCGCTCACCGACCTCCAACGCGCCGGAAAGATCCGCTACTTCGGCTCCTCCACCTACCCGGCCCACCGGATCGTGCAGGCCCAGTGGGCCGCCCGCGAGCACCACTTGGGCCGTTACGTCACCGAACAGCCCAGCTACTCGATCCTCCAGCGCGGTGTCGAGGCCCATGTCCTGCCCGTGGTCGAGGAGTACGGGCTCGGGGTGCTGGTGTGGAGCCCGCTGGCCTCGGGCTGGTTGTCCGGCGCGGTCCGCCGGGGCAGGGAGGTCACGACCCACCGCTCGGCGATCCTGCCGGACCGCTTCGACCTGACGCTCCCTCACAACCGGGCCCGGCTCGACGCCGTCGAACGACTGGCCGAGGTCGCCGACGAGGCCGGCCTGACCATGATCCAGCTCGCCCTGGGCTTCGTGACCGCGCACCCCGCCGTCACCGGCGCCCTCATCGGCCCGCGCACCCTGGACCACCTGAACGCGCAGCTGGCCGCCGCCGACACCGTGCTCTCCACGGACGTCCTCGACGCGATCGACGAGATCGTCGCGCCGGGCACCGATATGGCCGCCCACGAGAAGTTCGACACCCCGCCCGCGCTGCTCGATCCGTCGCTGCGGCGCCGCTGAAGCACGCACGCGGCCGACCATCAGCGGAAAGGACCGACCACCCATGACACCCTTGCCCCGCCCCACCTTCGGCATCATGACCGCGCCCATGCAGGTCGACTACCAGGACGTCCTTCGGGTCTGGCGCGAGGCCGACGCCATCCCCGAGATCGAGCACGCTTGGCTGTTCGACCACCTCATGCCGATCGCCGGTGACCCGGACGGGCCGATCCTGGAGGGCTGGACCCTGCTCTCGGCCCTCGCCGCCCAGACCCGCCGACTGCGCCTGGGACTGCTGGTGACCAGCAATCGCTTCCGGCCACCGGCGATGCTCGCCAAGATCGCCACGACCGTCGACATCGTCTCCGGCGGCCGTCTCGACTTCGGTATCGGCGTCGGCTCACGCCCGCACCCGCCCGAGGCCCATCGCGAGTACGCGGCCCACGGGCTTCCCTTCCACGACACGGGCCACGCCGTGGAGGGCCTCGCCGAGGCCCTCACGGTGATACGACGGCTGTGGACCGAGGAGAAACCGTTCGACCACGACGGCACCCATATCCGCCTCACCGGGGCGTTCGGCAACCCCAGACCCCTCCAGCGCCCGCACCCGCCGATCCTCATCGGCGGCCGCGCCTCCGCGACCCTCCGTCTGGTCGCCGAACACGCCGACCTGTGGAACATCCCGGGCGGTGACCTCGCGGACGTCACCCGCCGCAGCGCCCTGCTGGACCGCTACTGCGCCGAGATCGGCCGTGACCCGGCCTCCATCACGCGCTCCATCCACCTGCCCGTCTCCTACGATCACCCCGCCGCCACCCGCACCGCGATCACCGAGGCGCTCGACGCGGGCTTCCGCCACATCGTCCTCGGCCTGCCGGCGCCGTACCCCGCAGGGGTCGCTCGATGGGCCGCCGACGAGCTGATCACCGGGCACCCGCCGCGATGAGGAGGCCGCCCGTCTCGGCGCACGAGCCGTGGTCCGCCCAGCCCGAGGGGGACCAGCCGGCCCCGCGACCGCGACCCTCCCGACGGCCGGGATCAGCACCGTGCGCCACCAACGCCCGCAGCACGTACCGGATCTGACCAGGCCCGCACGACCACCCCGACGGAGGCGGAGTCACGGCCTGCTCCTGGTCCTCCGTCGCCTCCCACCCCACCGTCGGGTTCCGTGCCGAGTCCGCCGAGCTTGCCTGGTCGAACAGGACGCCGTCCGACGCCTCGACGGTCGCCCGGTGCCGGTGCCGGTGCCGGTGCCGGTCCCGGCCCGACCGACCCGCCACGGAACCCGACCGACCGACGCGCTCGGTGGAGCCCTGACGCCCGTCGACCCGGCATCCCCGGCAATAAATCTGACGGAGCATCAGGAAATCCCTTCCGTCGTCCGGAGGACTGCGGCATCCTGCGCCCATGCAGACGGAGCTGAGCAACAAACTGGGAGTCGAGCACGCCATCTTCGGCTTCACGCCGTTCCCCGCCGTCGCCGCGGCCATCAGCCGGGCCGGCGGTTTCGGTGTGCTCGGCGCGGTCCGCTACACCGCCCCCGACGACCTCAAACGCGACCTCGACTGGGTGGAGGCGCATGTCGACGGGAAGCCGTACGGCCTCGACGTCGTCATGCCCGCCAAGAAGGTGGAAGGCGTCAGCGAAGCCGATGTGGAGGCGATGATCCCCGAAGGGCACCGGCAGTTCGTGAAGGACACCCTCGCCAAGTACGGGGTCCCCGAGCTGGCCGAGGGCGAGGTGTCCGGATGGCGGATCACCGGTTGGATGGAGCAGGTCGCCCGCACCCAGCTCGACGTCGCCTTCGACTACCCGATCCGGCTGCTCGCCAACGCCCTCGGCTCCCCGCCGGCCGACGTGGTGGCCCGTGCCCACGACCAGGACGTGCTGGTCGCCGCGCTCGCGGGCAGCGCCCGGCACGCCGTCAAGCACAAGGAGGGCGGCATCGACATCGTCGTCGCCCAGGGCTACGAGGCGGGGGGCCACACCGGTGAGATCGCCTCCATGGTGCTCACGCCCGAGGTCGTCGACGCCGTCGACCCGCTGCCCGTCCTCGCCGCCGGAGGCATCGGCAGCGGACAGCAGGCCGCCGCCGCGCTCGCCCTCGGCGCACAGGGCGTCTGGCTGGGCTCCCTCTGGCTGACCTGCACCGAAGCCGAACTCACCTCCTCCGCCGTCACCCGGAAGCTGCTGGCCGCCGGCTCCGGAGACACGGTCCGCTCCCGCGCCCTGACCGGGAAACCCGCCCGGCAGCTGCGCACCGAGTGGACCGACGCCTGGGACGACCCGGCCGGACCCGGCACCCTCCCCATGCCCCTGCAGGGCCTGCTGGTCGCCGAGGCCCTCACCCGCATCCAGAAGTACGAGGTCGAACCGCTGCTCGGTACGCCGGTCGGCCAGATCGTCGGCCGGATGACCAGCGAACGCAGTGTCCAGGCCGTCTTCGACGACCTCACCCGCGGCTTCGAGAAGGCCGTGGACCGCATCAACCGCATCGCCGGAAGGAGCGACAAGTGACGAGCACGCCCCCCGCCGGATTCTGGGCCCAGGCCACCGCCGACCCGGACCGCCCGGTCCTCACCGCTCCCGACGGCGAGCGGTGGACCGCCGGACGCCTGCACGCCGCGGCCAACCGCCTCGTCCACGGTCTGCGCGCCGCCGGACTGGAACGCGGGGACGCCTTCGCGGTCGTCCTGCCCAACGGCATCGAGTTCCTCACGGCGTATCTGGCCGCCTCCCAGGCCGGCTTCTACCTCGTTCCCGTCAACCACCACTTCGTCGGCCCGGAGATCGGCTGGATCGTCGCCGACTCGGGCTCGAAGGTGCTCATCGCCCATGAGCGGTTCGCCGAGCCCGCCCGCCATGCCGCCGACGAGGCCGGCCTCCCCGCCACCCACCGGTACGCGGTCGGCGAGGTCGAGGGCTTCCGGCCGTACGCCGAACTCCTCGACGGACAACCGGAGTCGGCGCCCGCGGACCGCGAGCTCGGCTGGGTCATGAACTACACCTCGGGCACCACGGGCCGCCCGCGCGGCATCCGCCGGCCGCTGCCCGGCAAGCGGCCCGAGGAGGCGTATCTCGGCGGTTTCCTCGGCATCTTCGGCATCAGGCCGTTCGACGACAACGTCCATCTGGTCTGTTCACCGCTCTACCACACGGCCGTGCTCCAGTTCGCGGGCGCGTCCCTGCACATCGGGCACCGGCTGGTCCTGATGGACAAGTGGACGCCCGAGGAGATGCTCCGGCTCATCGACCGCGAGGGCTGCACCCACACCCATATGGTCCCGACCCAGTTCCACCGGCTGCTGGCGCTGCCGGAGCGGGTCCGGCGGTCGTACGACGTCTCGTCGATGCGGCACGCCATCCACGGCGCCGCGCCCTGCCCGGACCATGTGAAGCGGGCGATGATCGACTGGTGGGGGAACTCGGTCGAGGAGTACTACGCGGCCAGCGAGGGCGGCGGTGCCTTCGCGACGGCGGAGGACTGGCTGAAGAAGCCCGGCACGGTCGGCAAGGCCTGGCCCATCAGCGAACTCGCCGTCTTCGACGACGACGGCAACCGGCTGCCGCCCGGTGAACTCGGCACCGTCTACATGAAGATGAACACCGGCGGTTTCGCCTACCACAAGGACGAGGCCAAGACGAAGAAGAGCCGCATCGGCGACTTCTTCACGGTCGGCGACCTCGGCTACCTCGACGAGGACGGCTATCTCTTCCTCCGCGACCGCAAGATCGACATGATCATCTCCGGTGGCGTCAACATCTACCCCGCCGAGACAGAGTCCGTGCTCCTCGCCCACCCCGCCGTCGCCGACGCCGCCGTCTTCGGGATCCCGCACGACGACTGGGGCGAGGAGGTCAAGGCGGTCGTGGAACCGGCCCCGGGACACGAACCCGGACCCGATCTCGCCGCCGACCTCCTCGCCCACTGCGCCGGACAACTCGCCGGCTACAAGCGGCCCAAGAGCGTCGACTTCATCGCCGAGATGCCCCGTGACCCCAACGGCAAGCTGTACAAGCGACGGCTGCGGGACCCCTACTGGGAGGGGCGCACCCGTCCGGTGTGAGGCCGGTCATGAAGGGATCCGGACCGCCCGTCACGACCGGACCCGGACCACCCTGAGCGCCGGCGACGAGCGGATGTCCTTCTCGCAGAAGCGGGCGGTCACCCACTTCTCGCCGGAGAACAGCCGGGTCTGGTCGCCGAAGTGCGGCGAGTTCGGGTTCTCGGACTGGGAGTACGTCAGCAGCGTGCGGGCCACCGGGCAGCCGGTGCCGTCCCAGCCGACCGCCTGGATGTGGCTGGACCCGGTGGTCACCTCCGTGTAGCCGCCCTGCGCCGCGTTCCACACCGGCTCGATCTTGTTCCACACGCCGAGCCGCTCCGTACCGCCCGGGACCGGGATGCGCCTGCCGTCGCGCACCACGAACTGGTGCTCCCCGAGCCGGGAGTTCAGTGGGATGCCCGCCGCCCGCAGCTCGCTCACCGCGTCCGCGAGGGCCGTGGTGAAGCCGGGCGCGGCGGTGTTGAGCGTGTTCGGCGTGTGCACCGGGTCGGACGCCGAGAACGGCACCTTCCAGACCTGGGCCGCCGGCACCGTCGCCGTCAGCCTGCGCCAGAAGCGGTCGAAGAGCAGGGCGCCGCGGCTGCCGGTGTCCATGGTGCGGTCCCAGGACGCGAGCACCGCGCAGGCGCCGGAGACGTCGACAGCCTTGCCGTCGCTGCCTGTTGCCGTCCCGTCCGGCAGCGCGGCACAGGCCTTCGCCGTGTCGGCCGCCGCCAGCTCACCCGCGGGCGCCCGGTCGGTGAACTCCTGCCGCTGCAGGTCCCGGACCGTCAGCCCGCCCCGCTCCGCCAGCGCCGACACGTCCTCGATCGCGCCCCGCGTCCGCAGCTGGCGCTGGGTGCCGATGTCCCCGAAGACACGCTCGTACCCGGTGAGAGGGTGGTCGGCGTTGGTCAGCCAGGCGCTGCCGTTGGAGTTCTCCGCGTACGGGGCGTCCTTGAGCGTCGGCATCCGGGAAGGCCCGAAGGTTCCGGGCTGCACGGCGTCCTCGTCACTGCCGATCGCGCAGTCACCGCGCGAGCCGTCGAGGACCGCGAGGCCCGCCTGCGCGTAGGTGACCTTGCCGAGGTCCGTGGAGCAGCGCGCCGCGAGGTCGTCGGTGATCCGGGGCAGTACCTGAGACTGGGTGAACAGGGAGTGCCCCGAGGAGTCCGCGGCGATGGTGTTCACCCAGGGCAGCCCCTGGTGCCGGTCCAGGGACGCGACGATGTCCGCCGTGCCGCGCGCCTTGCCGAAGCCGAGCGAGGTGTCGGCGAAGCGCAGGTTGGCCGCGTTGGGATCGTTGAGCGCGTACGCGGTCGTGGCAGTCCAGGGCAGCGGCGGCTGGCCCTGGGGGTCGGCGACGACGGGGCCGTAGCGGGTCCACCACTGGGTGCGTGTCACGGGGGCGCCGTCCTTGACGGCCACCGTGACGGTCCGTCCGGTCATCCGCTCGGGCCTGCCGTCCACCAGGTAGACCGTGGGGTCGGACGGGTCGAGCGTCAGCCGGGTCAGGTTGAAGGGCACGCCGGTCGCGACGGTGTGGCTCCAGGCGACACGGGAGTTGTAGCCGATGGAGACGGTCGGCGAGCCCAGCAGCGACGCCCCGGCGACGTTCAGTTCGCCCGGGATGGTCTGCTGCACCTGCCAGAACCGGCGACCGCCGTGCCAGGGGTAGTGCGGGTTGCCCAGCAGCAGGCCCCGTCCGTTCGCCGTGGTGGCGCCGCTGAAGGCGACCGCGTTCGACCCCATGTCGGAGTCGGCGGGCCGGACGGGTAAGGCCTTGAGCAGGGCCTGCGCGTCGAGGGTGGCCCCGGGACCCTCGGTGGCGGGGGTGGGCGGCTGTGCCGCGGTGATCTCGTCCACGGCGCCGCCCTGGCCGCCGAGCACGGAGATGGCGTAGAGGCGGGCGGCCACGTCCGTCGTCGTGATCGGCCGCACCCAGGCGGCATCCCGGCAGGCCGGGTCGTCGATCCGGTTCTGCGCGAGCCAGGCGTCGTACCCGGCGGCGAAGCCCCGCATCAGGTCCTTGACGTCCTTGCCCGGGCCCAGCGGCGCCGGTTGGGCGAGGAGTCTCTCCACCGTGCGGGACTGGCGTACGCCGCGGAAGTACAGGTCGCTGGAGAGGTTGTCGGCGGCCGACGAGAGCGAGAGGTCGGTCGCCGCGTCGGCTCCGAAGTAGCGTGAGCGCTCGCCGCGCACGGTCACGAAGCCGTCCGCGAGCGTGCACACCTGGTCGGCGGCCTGTGCCCAGCCGGTGCCGAAGCCGAGATCGGGGTAGTTCTCGGCGACGATGTGCGGAACGCCGTACTCGGTGTAGCGGATCACGGCGGACAGTCCGCCGTGCGCCGGACTGTCCTGACGGGTCTGTCGTCCGGCTGCGGCGGCCGGAAGCGCGGTGGACGCGGTGAGCAGGGCCAATGCCGCGATGAGCAGTCGTCTCGGGCGGGTGCGCAAAGGTGTCTCCCAACGTCATTGGGGGAAGGTGCGATTGACCGTACGAACGTGCTTGACCATCCCCGGCCACGGACCGAGGATCATGAGTCATGACGCAGGGACAGGGCAGCACGGTTGACGGGGTGCTGCGGCGCAGCGCCCGGCGCACCCCGGCGCGGGTCGCGGTCGAGTACGGCGACCGCAGATGGACGTACGAGGAACTCGACCAGGCCGTCTCCCGCGCGGCGAGCGTCCTGCTCGGCCAGGGGCTCGCGCCCGGAGACCGGGTGGGCTCCTACGGCCACAACTCCGACGCCTATCTGATCGGCTTCCTGGCCTGCGCCCGCGCGGGCCTGGTCCATGTCCCGGTCAACCAGAACCTGACCGGCGACGACCTGGCGTACATCGTCGGCCAGTCCGGCAGCTCGCTCGTCCTCGCCGACCCCGACCTGGCCTCCCGGCTCACCGACGGCGTGCCCGTACTGCCCCTGCGCGACAGCGACGGCTCGCTGCTCGCCCGGCTGGCGGACGCCCCCGCGTACGACGGCCCCCAGCCGCGCACCGAGGACCTGGTCCAGCTGCTCTACACCTCGGGTACGACGGCCCTCCCCAAGGGCGCGATGATGACCCACCGCGCCCTGGTCCACGAGTACCTGAGCGCGATCACCGCACTCGACCTCAGTGCGGGCGACCGCCCGGTGCACTCGCTCCCGCTGTACCACTCGGCGCAGATGCATGTGTTCCTGCTGCCGTACCTCGCGGTCGGCGCGACCAACATCATCCTCGACGCGCCCGACGGCGACCGCCTCTTCGACCTGATCGAGACGGACCGCGCGGACAGCCTGTTCGCCCCGCCGACGGTGTGGATCGGACTCTCCAACCGCCCGGACTTCGCCACCCGCGACCTCGGCGGACTGCGCAAGGCGTACTACGGCGCCTCGATCATGCCGGTGCCGGTCCTGGAGCGCCTGCGCGAGCGCCTGCCGAAGCTGGCTTTCTACAACTGCTTCGGCCAGAGCGAGATCGGCCCGCTCGCCACGGTCCTCGCCCCCGACGAGCACAAGGGCCGGCTGGACTCCTGCGGCCGGCCCGTCCTGTTCGTCGACGCCCGGGTGGTCGACGAGGACGGCAAGGACGTCCCCGACGGCACGCCCGGAGAAATCGTCTACAAGTCTCCGCAGTTGTGCGAGGGCTACTGGGACAAGCCCGAGGAGACCGCCGAGGCGTTCCGGGACGGCTGGTTCCACTCCGGGGACCTCGCGGTCCGGGACGCGCACGGCTACTACACGATCGTCGACCGGGTGAAGGACGTCATCAACTCCGGTGGCGTACTGGTCGCTTCACGCCAGGTCGAGGACGTCCTGTACACCCATGACGCGGTCGCCGAGGTCGCCGTGGTCGGACTGCCCGACGAGCGCTGGATCGAGGCCGTCACCGCGGTCGTCGTCCCGCGCGGCGAGGTCACCGAGACCGAACTCATCGACCACGCGCGGGAGAAGCTCGCCCACTTCAAGGCGCCGAAGCGGGTGGTCTTCGTGGACGAACTGCCCCGCAACGCCAGCGGGAAGATCCTCAAGCGGGAGTTGCGTGATCGCTTCGCCACATGACGTGACGCGACGCACAGGAAAGTCCCATTTCATACCTGGTACGGCCGCTATTACCATGGCCCCTGTTCACGGCAGGAGGGCACATACCAGGCATGCGATGCTGCTTCTCCGCTCCCTTCGCCGCCCTCGCGGGTCTGCCCGGCCCCTGTGAGGTGGTGCGGTCGGGAGCCATGCTCGTCCCGGCGCTGCTCAAAGCCGCCTCCTTCTACCGGGCCCATCTGCCGCATCCGCACACGGTCGCGGCCGTCCATCTGGAACTGGTGACGCTGACCGAGGACCGCGCGGTCATCACCTGGTACACCGGAGTGCCCGGCACCGACGACGGTCTCGGCCACATGCTGCCCGCCGTCACCGAGGGCGAGGTCGTCTACGGCACCCACCCCGGCCTCCTCAACCGCGTGGTCGGAGAGGACCGGCCCACGGCCCACCACCATGTGGAGCTCACCGGCCTGGAGCCCGGGCAGACGTACTACTACCAGGCCCGCTCCCGGGGCGCGACCGCCCGGCCCACCACGCTGCACCTGGTGAGCGGCAACGCGGCGGGCACCTCCCGCCACGGTCTGGGCTCGCTCGGCGGCCCGTACGCCTTCACCACACCGCAGCCCCCGCCCGGCCGCCATGTCATGACCCTCGCGCTCTGCAACGACCTGCACCTCGGCGAGACCATCGCCGGCCTGGTGACCGGCATCCCCATGATGCGCGGGGTGGCCCAGCAGCCGGGGCTGCCGCCCTACCCGGAGATCATGAGCCGGGCCCTGGTCGAGGAGGCCCGCCGGCGCGGGGCGGACGTGCTGCTGGCCGCGGGCGACATCTCGGCGGGCGGCGCGCCGGGCGACCTGGCGCGGGCCAGACGGATCCTGGACGGGTTCGGCGACCACGGCCGGGACTACTTCGTCGTACGGGGCAACCACGACCGGCCCGGCAGCCAGGACGGCGACGACACCTTCCGCGACGGGTTCGGGAGGGCGGACGAGCCCGGATACTTCGTGCGGGAGCTGGGCGGACTGCGGATCATCGGCCTCGACACCTACGAGAAGCGCGGCAACGGCGCGGACTCCGGGGGCCTCGGCGCCGAGCAGCTGTCCTGGTTCCGCGGCCGTCTGCGCGAGCAGAAGGAACAGCCGACGGTGGTCTTCGGCCACCACCCGCTGGCCGTACGGGACTCCCTCTTCCCGGTCAGTGCCGGGCAGCGCCTGGGCCGTCGCCAGGCCCGCTCCATCCTGGAGGCCTACGCCGCGACCCCGGGCGTCTTCCTCCATCACGCCGGCCACACCCACCGCAACAAGCGGACCGTGCTGCCGCTCGCCCCGCACGTGGCACTGCAGGAGGTGGGCGCCGCCAAGGAGTATCCGGGCGGCTTCTCCCTGCTGCGCGTCCACACCGGCGGCTACGCCCTGAACTTCTACAAGGCACGCACCGCCGAGGCCCTGGAGTGGGGTGAGCGCAGCCGCCGGATGGCCGGCGGCTGGTGGCCGCACCACGCCCTCGGCCGCTCGGTCACCGACCGCAACAGCGTGGTCTTCCGGGACCTGTCCGGGATCACACGGCCACTGCTGCCGTCCCTGGCCGCGAGCGCCGCCGAGGGCTGAGGGGAAAGGTCGACCCGCGCGCCCGGCCGGGGAGGCGGTGTCGCCTGGGCAGCAGGTCCACGAGTCGCTCGGTCGTCAACCGGGGCAGCGTCGTGTTCCGGGACCTGTCCGGGGTCCCCCGGCCGCGGCTGCCGTCCCTGGCCGCGAGCGCCGCCGAGGGCTGACGCGGAAAGGGCGACCGGCGCGCCCTGCCTGCGAGGCCCTACCGCTCGGACCGCGGATCCCGGGACCGCAGGTCCACGATCCGCCGGATCTTGCCCACCGACCGCTCCAGCGACTCCGGGGCGACGATCTCCACCGTCACCGAGACACCGATGCCGTCCTTCACCGCCGCCGCGATGGCCCGCGCGGCCGCGGTCCGGACCTCGGGACCGGCGTCGGGCCGGGCCTCCGCCCGCACGGTGAGGGCGTCGAGACGGCCCTCGCGGGTCAGCCGCAGCTGGAAGTGCGGCGCGACCCCCGGCGTCCGCAGCACGATCTCCTCGATCTGCGTGGGGAAGAGATTGACGCCCCGCAGGATCACCATGTCGTCGCTGCGCCCGGTGACCTTCTCCATCCGCCGGAACACCCGCGCCGTCCCCGGCAGCAGCCGGGTCAGATCACGAGTCCGGTAGCGCACGACGGGCATCGCCTCCTTGGTCAGCGAGGTGAAGACAAGTTCACCCTCCTCGCCGTCCGGCAGCACCTCGCCCGTGATCGGGTCGACGATCTCCGGGTAGAAGTGGTCCTCCCAGATGTGCAGCCCGTCCTTGGTCTCCACGCACTCCTGCGCCACACCCGGGCCGATCACCTCGGACAGTCCGTAGATGTCGACCGCGTCGATCGCGAACCGCTCCTCGATCTCCCGCCGCATCTCCTCCGTCCACGGCTCGGCACCGAAGACGCCCACCCGCAGCGTGGTGCCGCGCGGGTCGACACCCTGCCGCTCGAACTCGTCGAGGATCGTGAGCATGTACGACGGTGTCACCATGATGATCTGCGGCTCCAGGTCCTGGATCAGCCGTACCTGACGGGCGGTCATACCGCCGGACGCGGGAATGACCGTACAACCGAGCCGTTCCGCGCCGTAGTGCGCGCCGAGGCCACCTGTGAACAGCCCGTATCCGTACGCCACATGCACCCTGTCGCCGGGGCGGCCGCCCGCGGCGCGGAGGGAGCGGGCCACCATGTCGGCCCACAGGGAAAGGTCGCCCTCCGTGTAGCCGACGACCGTGGGGCGCCCGGTGGTGCCGCTCGACGCGTGGATACGGCGGATGCGGTCCTGGGGCACGGCGAACATCCCGTACGGGTAGTTCTCCCGCAGGTCCGCCTTGGTGGTGAACGGGAAACGGGCCAGATCGGCGAGCGAACGGCAGTCGTCCGGGCGGACACCCGCCTTCTCGAAGGACTCGCGGTAGAACGGCACCTGCGCGTACGCGTGCCGCAGGGAAGCCCGCAACCGCTCCAACTGCAACGCCCGCAACGCCTCGGCGTCGAGCCGTTCCCCGGTGTCCAGCAGCTCCGCAGCATCCGTCATGGGAACTTCTCCCCGGCCGACCTCGTCACTCCCGCCGACCCCATTTTCCCACCAGGAGGCCGCGCGGCCTCCTGGTGGAACTTCGTTGCGGGCGGGGCCAGATCGGAAGA
>NZ_JBEXCS010000114.1:0-29337 GCF_040605395.1 Streptomyces sp. NPDC005648
GACCGCCGCCATCTGGCACAACGACCAGACCGGAGAGCCGATCTACCGCTCACTGACCGCCTACGATCACTGACCCCTTGGAATCGATCATCTAGGGCACCACGACGATCTTCCTCCCCACCCCGGCCGCGAACTGGTCCAGTGCCTCGGGGTACCGCTCCAGCGGGGTGCGGTCGCTGATGAACACCTCGGGGTCGAGAACGCCGTTCGCGAAGAGCTCGGCGGCGCGTTCGAAGCTGTGCAGCACCGCCATGGAGCCGGTGATGGTGATCTCCTGGTTGTAGATCCGGTACGGGTCGATCGTCACGCGCGTCGCGTAGTCCGCCACGCCGAACTGCAGGAACGTCCCCGCCTTCGCCACCCGCTCCAGTCCGTCCTGGATCGCCGCCGCGTTGCCGGTCGCGTCCACCACCAGGTCCCAGCCCTGCGGGCGGTCCAGCTCGTCGGGGGTGGCGGCCGCGCCGGAGACACCCAGGCGCCGGGCCGTCTCCAGACGGTCGGGGTTGATGTCCACGACGTCGACGCCGGCCGCGCCCGTCCGCTTGGCGAGCTCCAGCATCATCAGACCCATGGTCCCGGAGCCGTAGACCAGGACGTGCGCGCCCAGGCGGGACCGCAGGACGTCGTAGCCCCGGATGGCGCAGGACAGGGGCTCGACGAGGGCCGCGTCCTGGGTGCGGACATGCTCCGGCAGCTTCACACAGTTGGCGACCGGGGCGAGCGCGAACTGGGCCGCGCCGCCCGCCGTGGTGACGCCGATCGCCGCCCACCGCTCGCAGAGGTTGTTGTGGCCGGTACGGCAGTAGCGGCACTCGTGGCAGTAGAGCGAGGGGTCGACCGCCACCCGGTCGCCGACCGCCAGCTCCGTCACCCGGGTGCCGACGCCGACGACCTCGCCCGCGAACTCGTGCCCGGGCACGATCGGCAGTTTCGGCGCGAACTCGCCCTGGAGGATGTGCAGATCGGTGCCGCACAGGCCGCAGGCCGCGACCTCGACGACGACCTCGCGCGGGCCCGGCACCGGGTCGGGGACCTCGGTGACGACGGCACGGCCCACGGACTCGATGACGGCGGCCTTCATTTCACGGCTCCCAGTGACAGGCCCTGGACCAGCTTGTCCTGGGCGGCGAACCCCGCGGCGAGCACCGGCAGGGAGATGACGAGGGACGCGGCGCACACCTTGGCCAGGAACAGGCCCTGGCTGGTGATGAAGCCGGTGAGGAAGACGGGGGCGGTCTCGGCGACCACGCCCGTCAGGACCCGGGCGAAGAGGAGTTCGTTCCAGCTGAAGATGAAGCAGATCAGGGCGGTGGCGGCGATGCCCGGCAGCGCGATCGGCGCGACCACGCGGGTGAGGATCGTCGGCAGGCGTGCCCCGTCCACCCGCGCCGCCTCGATGACGGCCACCGGCACCTCCGCCAGGAACGACTGCATCATCCACACCGCGATCGGCAGGTTCATGGAGGTGTAGAGGATGACCAGCAGCCAGATGTTGTCCAGCAGATGCGTGTTCTTGGCGAACAGGTAGATGGGCAGCAGCCCCGCCACCACGGGCAGCATCTTCGTCGACAGGAAGAAGAACAGCACGTCCGTCCACTTGCGGACCCGCCGGATGGAGAGTGCGTACGCCGCCGGGAGCGCGAGGAGCAGCACCAGGGCCGTCGACGCCACCGAGGCCACGGTTGAGTTGACCAGCGCCGGCCAGGGGCTCGCGCCACCGCCCGTGCCGAAGAACTCGCGGTAGCCGTCGAGGGTGAGGGCCGCGCCGAAGGACGGCGGGTTGGTGGCCGCGTCCGCCTCGGAGTGGAAGGACGTCAGCGCCATCCAGGCGATGGGCAGGAAGAAGACGATCCCGGCCAGCCAGGCCAGCAGGCCGAGCCCGGCTCCCTTGCGGCGGGGGCTTGTTCGTACGGCGACCGTGCTCATGCGCGGGACACCTCCTCGCGGAACAGGGACGACACCACGCGCAGGGCGAAGGTCGCGATGACGATCGAGCCGATGACCACCAGGACGCCCGCGGCCGAGGCGAGGCCGTTCTCATGGGCCTGGTAGAAGCTCTGGTACACGGTGTAGGGGAGGTTGGCGGTGCCCAGGCCGCCGGAGGTGATCGTGAAGACCGCGTCGAAGTTCTGGACGATGTAGATCGAGCCCAGCAACGCGCCGAGTTCGAGGTAGCGGCGCAGATGCGGGAGCGTCAGATGGCGGAAGATCTGCCAGTCGTTGGCGCCGTCGACCCGCGCGGCCTCCAGCTGCTCGTGGTCCCGGCTCTGCAGGCCGGCCAGCAGGATCAGCATCATGAACGGCGTCCACTGCCAGACCAGCGAGGCCTCGACCGCGAGCAGCGGCGTGCGGGAGATCCAGTCGGGCTGGGGGCCGCCCACATAGTGCAACAACCCATTGAGCAGACCGTATTCGGGGTTGTAGAGCACATGCTTCCAGAGCAGGGCTGCGGCCACCGGGACCACCAGGAAGGGCGCGATCAGCAGGGTGCGGACCACGCCCCGGCCCCGGAACCGCCGGTCCAGGAGCAGTGCCAGGGCCAGCCCAAGGACCAGGCTGACCAGCACCACCGTGACCGTCAGCAGGACCGTCGTCCACACCGAGTGGCGCAGGTCCGCGTCGGTAAGGACCTGCTGGTAGTTGTCGAGGCCGGTGAAGTGACGGGCCTTCGGATACAGGGCGTTCCAGTCGAAGAACGAGATCACCAGCGTGGCCACGAAGGGCAGCTGGGTCACCGCGATCATGAAGACCAGGGCGGGCAGCAGCGGGGCGCGGGTTGCCCAGGCGCGCAGCCGGGCGGACGGCCGGTGCGTGCTGCGTACGGGAGTCGCGGCTATCGGAGCCGTCGTTGTCGCGGTCATCGTCCCTCGTACTCCTTCGAGATCTTCTCGGCGAGCCGCTGGGCCTTCTTCAGCGCCGAGTCGACGGACTGGCGTCCGGCGATGGCGGCGCTGATCTCCTGGGAGACCTTGGTGCCGAGATCGGTGAACTCGGGGATGCCGACGAACTGGATGCCGGGCGCGGGACGCGGCTGCACCCCCGGATCATCGGGCCTGGCCTTCTCGATGGCCTCCTTGGTCATCTCCTGGAAGGCGGCGGCCGATGTGACGTAGTCGGCGTTGGTGTAGGTAGAGGCGCGTTTGCCCGCGGGCACGTCGGGCCAGCCGCTGGTCTCGCCGACCAGCTGCTCGTACTGCCTGCTGGACGCCCAGGAGACGAACTTCCAGGCCTTGTCGGGGTTTCGGGACGCCTTCTGGATGCCCCAGGCCCAGGTGTAGAGCCAGCCGGAGGAGTCGGTCCGCTCCACGGGGGCGGGGGCGTAGCCGAGTTTGCCCTTGACGGGGGAGCCGCTCGCCTCCAGCGAACCGGCCGCGGAGGTGGCGTCGTACCACATGGCGACCTTGCCCTGGGTCATGTTGTTGAGGCACTCGGCGAAGCCGGACTGGGCCGCTCCGGACTCGCCGTGCCTGCGGACCAGGTCGACATAGAACTTCGTCGCCTTCTCGAAGGCGGGCGAGTCGAGCCCGGCCTTCCAGTCCTTGGTGAACCAGGTGCCGCCGAAGGTGTTGACGACCGTGGTGAGCGGCGCCATCAGCTCGCCCCAGCCGGGCAGTCCGCGCAGGCAGATGCCCCGCATGCCCGGCTCGGCGCCGTCCACCTTCGCGGCCAGGTCGGCGACCTGCTGCCAGGTGGGGTGGGCCGGCATGGTCAGGTGCTTCTCGGCGAACACGTCCTTGCGGTACATCAGGAACGACGACTCGCCGTAGAAGGGCTGCCCGTAGAGCTTCCCGTCGTCGGCCGTCAGGGACTGCCGCATCGGCCTCAGGATGTCCTGTTCGTCGTACGACGGGTCCTTGGCGACATAGGAGTTCATCTCCTTCAGCCAGCCGTTCTTGGCGTAGATCGGTATCTCGTAGTTGGAGAGGGTCGCCACGTCGTACTGGCCCGCCTGGTTGGCGAAGTCCTGGCTGATCTTGTCGCGGACGTCGTTCTCCGGCAGCACGGTGAAGTTCACCTTGATGCCGGTCTCCTCGGTGAAGTGCGCCTTGGTGAGTTTCTGCAGCTCCACCATCTGCGGGTTGTTGACCATCAGGACGTTGACCGAGTCGCCGCCGGAACCGGACCCGCCCGCCCCGACCCAACAGCCGGAGAGCAGCGGGGCGAGCAGCGTCCCTGCGGCGGCCAGGGCGAGCGTGGCTCGCGGTGGCCGTCGTCGGCTCTGGGTTCGCATGGATCGCTCCTGAACATATGGGGAGATAAAGGGCGCGCCGAAGGCAGGGGGCGCCCCGGTCGGTGGGTGTGATCTCAGACGCGAATGACCTGGGGACCGAGCAGCGAGTACCGGTGCGCCTCCGCGGACGGCAGCAGCGTGCTGGTGACGATCGTCTCCAGCGCGCCGATCTCCGCGAACCGGCAGAAGCTGACGGCGCCGAACTTGGTGTGCACGCCGGCGAAGACCGTCCGCCGCGCGGCCCGCATCGCCTGTGCCTTGACCTCGCTCACGGCCGGGTCGGGGGTGGTCAGACCGTGTTCGCGGGAGATGCCGTTGGCGCCGATGTAGGCGAGGTCGAGGACGAATCCGGCCAGCATCTTCGTCGTCCAGTGGTCGACGGTGGCCAGGGTGCCGGGACGGACCCGTCCGCCGAGCAGGAGCACGGAGACGGTGTCGGCCTCGGCGAGTGCGCCGGCGACCGGCAGGGACGCGGTGACCACGGTCAGCGGGCGGTCCCTGGGCAGTGCCTCGGCGATGAGCTGCGGGGTGAAGCCCTCGTCGACGAAGACGGTCTCGGCGTCCCCGAGCTGCTCGGCCGCGGCGGCCGCGATCCGGCGCTTCTCGGGTACGTGACTGGTGGCGCGGAAGGCGAGCGTGGTCTCGAAGCCGGCGCTCTCCACGGGGTAGGCGCCGCCGTGGGTGCGGCGGACCAGACCGTGGTCCTCCAGGGCGCGGAGGTCTCGGCGCACGGTCTCCTTGGCCACGCCGAGCTGGGCGGCGAGGGCGTTGACGTCGACGGAGCCGGTGGCTCGTGCCGCTTGCACGATGTGCCGCTGGCGGTCCTCGGCTGTGCCGGGCATGTGGTCACCCGCCTTCCCTGCGCTGTGCCCGTTCGGGCCGTTGGGGGAAGTTCTACAGCGGGTGTGGGACCGTGACCAGGTCTGTTGCCGGAGGGATCGTGTCCGGGTGTGCCCGTTCGGGCGAGGTGCGCCCAGGAGGTCGGGGGGTGGCGGTGGTGTGCGGCGGCGAGTCCGTCGTGGCTGGTCGCGCCCGCGGCGAAGCCGCGGATGTCACTGCCCCGCGCCCCTGGGGAGGGCGCCGGCGCGCCTCCCGAGCGGCCGCCGTCCATGCCCGAACATGTCGGCGGGCGGGCCCGTTCGGTGCCCGCCCGCCGGGGGAGTCGGTCAGTACGGCCAGATCGGGGGGTCGCTGACGAAGGCCCCGCCCAGGTAGTCGTGCGCGATGTTGCCCGGCTCCAGTTCGCCCTGTTCGGCGATCAGCTTCTCGGCGAACTGCTCCGAGTCGTCCTGGGGGTCGTAGCCGAGGGCCCTCGCGGTCGACAGGTCCCACCACAGGCGGGTGTTGGCCGAGGAGCCGTAGACGACGGTGTGGCCCACGTTCTGGGCGGTCAGGGCCGCGTGGAAGAGGCGGGCGCCGTCGGCGGGGCTCATCCAGATCGACAGCATGCGCACGCTGGTGGGTTCGGGGAAGCAGGAGCCGATGCGCACGGAGACCGTCTCCAGGCCGTGCTTGTCCCAGTAGAGCTGGGCGAGGTCCTCGCCGAAGGACTTCGACAGGCCGTAGAAGGTGTCCGGGCGGCGCGGGGTGTCGATCGGGATCAGGGGGTCCTCGCCGCGGGGGCGCGGGGTGAAGCCGACCGCGTGGTTGGAGGAGGCGAAGACGATCCGGGGCACGCCCTCCTCGCGCGCCGCCTCGTACAGGTTGTACGTGCCCTCGATGTTCGCCTTGAGGATCTTCTCGAACGGGGCTTCCAGGGAGATGCCGGCGAGATGGAGGACCGCGTCGACGCCCCGCACGGCCTCGCGCAGGGCCTTCTTGTCGGCGAGGTCCGCGGTGATCGCGTCGGGTTCGCCCTCGATGGGGCGCACGTCCAGCAGGCGCAGTCGGTAGTCGAAGGCGGGGAGCAGATTCCGCATCAGGGTGCCGAGCCCGCCGGCGGCGCCGGTGAGCAGAACGGTGCGGGGGGCTGGCATCCTCGGGTCTCCTAGGGTTCGACGGCCAAGTGTGCGCCTGGCATTCACATTCATGGACAAAGTAAGGATCACTTCACTGGCTCGTCAAGGGTGGCGCAGCTCATGTTCATAAACATAAACTTCGATCAGAAGCCTGCACGATCGTCGTTCTAGGGAGAGCCTGTGACGCCTGCCGACCTCGCCACCCGACTCGGCATCCCCAGCGGGCCGCTGTTCTTCCCCGTCACCGCCTACGGCCCCGACGGCTCGCTCGACCTCGACGTGTACCGCACCCATGTGCGCCGCGGGGTCGAGGCCGGGGCCGCCGCGGTGTTCGCCTGCTGCGGCACCGGCGAGTTCCACGCGCTCACGCCCGAGGAGTTCGAGGCATGTGTGCGGGTCGCCGTCGAGGCGGCGGACGGGCGGGTGCCGGTCGTCGCGGGCGCCGGGTACGGCACCGCGCTGGCCGTGCGGTACGCGCGCCTGGCCGAGGCCGCCGGCGCCGACGGACTGCTCGCCATGCCGCCGTACCTCGTGGTCGCCGGCCAGGAGGGGCTGCTGCGGCACTACCGGGAGGTGGCGGCCGCGACCGCGCTGCCGGTGATCGTCTACCAGCGCGACAACGCCGTGTTCACCCCGGAGACGGTCGTCGCACTCGCCCGTACGGACGGCGTCATCGGCTTCAAGGACGGCCTCGGCGACCTCGACCTGATGCAGCGCGTCGTCAGCGCCGTGCGCGCCGAGGGCCCGGCGGACTTCCTCTACTTCAACGGACTGCCGACCGCCGAGCAGACCCAGCTCGCCTACCGCGCCGTCGGGGTCCCGCTCTACTCCTCCGCCGTGTTCTGTTTCGCCCCGGAGATCGCGCTGGTCTTCTACGAAGCCCTCAGGACCGGCGACGACACCACCGCTCACCGCCTCCTGGACGGCTTCTACCGCCCCTTCGTCGAACTGCGCGCCCAGGGCCGCGGATACGCCGTCTCCCTGGTCAAGGCGGCCGTACGACTGCGCGGACTGGACGTCGGCGAGGTCAGGCCACCGCTGCACGAACCGACCGAGGACCATGTGAAGCAGCTCGCTCAACTGATCGAGCGCGGATACGCGTTGTTGGAGGACGGCAAGTGAAGGCGTCGGCATTCGTCTACCCCTGGGACGTCATCGGGGACCCCAGGGCCGCGGACCGTGTCGCCGGGCTCGGCGTGCGGCAGGTGACCCTGGCCGCCGCGTACCACTCCACGCGCGCGCTGACGCCCCGGCACCCGCTCCACCGCATCGTCACGGCCGAGCACGCGGCCGTGCTGTACCCGACGGACGCGCGCTGGGAGGGCCGGGAGCTGCGGCCGTACGCGGCCGGTGACTGGGCGCCCTCGGACGCCTACGGCGAGGCCGCGGCGGCGCTCGCGGACGCCGGCCTCGAGGTGCACACCTGGGTCGTCCTCGCGCACAACTCCCGGCTGGGCGCCGAGCACCCGGACACCTCGGTCGTCAACGCCTACGGCGACCGCTACCCCTGGGCGCCCTGTGTCGCGCAGCCCGCCACGCGCGCGTACCTGATCGACCTCGCCGCCGAGGCCGCCGTACGCCCCGGGGCGGGCGGCACCGAGCTGGAGTCGCTGGGCTGGTACGGCCTCCAGCATCTGCACGCCCACGACAAGACCGGCGGGGTCGCCCTGGGCGACGCCGGGATGTATCTGATGGCGCTCTGCTTCTGCGCCGTCTGCCGTGCGGGATACGGCGAACAGGGCCTGGACGCCGACCGGTTGGCCGCCGCCGTACGGGACGCGCTGGAGCCGCTGTGGCGGGGGGCGCCGGACGACGGCGAGTGGGCCGGTGTCGAGAAGCTGCTCGGTGCGGAGACCGCGGCCGCCACGCGCGCGTGGCGCGACGAGACGGCCCGTACCCTCCAGGAGTCGGCGGTGCGCGCGGTGCGCGAGGCCGCGCCCGAGGGCTTCCAGGTACTGCTGCACGCCGACCCGGTGACCCATCACGTCGGCGCCAACCCCGGCGTCGACCCCGAGCACATCCTGTCCGTCGCCGACGGCGTGGTGGTGCCCTGCGCCGGTGGTCCCGGCCTGCTGACGCCGTTCGCCGAGCAGGGCCGGCGGGGCGCGGTCCTCGCCGCCAACCTCCCGGTGGTCGCGGGCATGGGCGGCAGCCCGGACACACTGGCCGCGGACGCGGCGGCGGCCCGGGAACTCGGCGCCACCGAACTGCGGCTCTATCACGCCGGGTTGGCGTCCGACGGCGATCTGGAGGCGGTGCGCTCGGCGCTCGCCCGGCTCTGAAGCAGCAGGGCGGCCGTCACCAGCAGGGCCACGCCGAGGACGAGCAGCAGCGGTCGGTAGCCGGCGAGTTCGACCAGGCCCGCGCCCAGGGCGAGGCCCAGCACGTTCGGCGCGAAGACCACCGTGTCCGCGCAGGCGCCGACCCGGCCGAGCAGCGCGTCCGGTGTGCCGCGCTGCACGGCCGTCAGCGCGGCGATCAGCACACAGGGCAGCCCCACCCCGCTCGCCAGGCCGGATGCCAGCACCACGGCGTCGTACGGCACCGCCCGCGCCGCCACCGCCACCGCCGTGAGGGCGATCCCGTACACGGCGAACCGGCGTTCCCCGAGCCGCCGCAGCGCCGGCCCCGACACCAGCCCGACGGCGACCGAACCGGCGCCCTGGACGGCGTAGAACGTGCCGGTGTACGCGGGGGAGTGGCCCAGGCCCGCGACGACGGCGTAGACCAGCGCGCCGCACACGCCCGTGCAGAACATCGTCGCCGCGCCCGCCAGGACCAGCGGGCGCAGCCCCGGGTGCCGCCACAGGAAGCGGGCGCCCTCGGCGGTCTGCGCACGCCACGCGCGCGTGGCCGGTGCGGGCCGCTCCTCGCGCACCCGCACGCACGCGTAGAGCCCGGCCGCGCACAGGAAGGTGGCCGCGTCCAGCAGGGCCACGCTCGGGCCGCCGTACACCGTGTACAGGCCCGCGCCCGCGAGCGGGGCGAGCAGCTTCATGCCCTCGCGGACCGTGGTGCGCAGCCCGTTGAAGTCGCCGAGCAGCTCGGCCGGGACGACTGCGGTGACCAGGGCGGACTCGGCCGCCGACTCGACGACCGAGGCGGCGCCGTACAGGAACAGCACGGCGAACAGGAGCCACAGCCGGCCGGGGGAGTCGACGAACAGGACGGTCGGCAGCAGGGCGGCGGGCAGCAGGTTGACGGTGATCAGCAGGGGCCTGCGGCGGGTGCGGTCGGCGAGGGTGCCCAGCGCCGGGCCCAGCAGGGTCGGCGCCCACAGGGCGAGCATGCACAGGGCGGCCAGGCCGTTCGAGCCGGTGAGGTCCTTCACCCACACCCCGGACGCCAGCCACAGCGCGGAGGTGCCGAATCCGGAGACCACGAGGGCGGTCAGGAACAGGGCCGCGTCGCGGTCCCGCAGGACGCGTGCCGGCGGCCGGAGCTTCATCGTCATGCCTGGTCATCGTGGGGCTAAGGCAGGGGAGCGGGGATCGGGCAGGTGCCCTAGAAACCGAGGGCGCGGCGGGCCGGGTGTGCCGGTGCGGTACGCGAGATCGATCTGGACGGGCCCCGGGCCGTCAGATGAAAGCAAGGCAAAGAGCACGCGGTCTGACGGCGGTGCGATGAGTTTCCGGGGCCGCGTCGGTCCACCTCACAGACACAGATCTGTGAGGAGTATCGAATGAACGACGTGACTCCCGACCGGGGACCGGCTCTCGACCTGGGACCCCAGACACGCGTCATCGCGCGGCTCGCCGAGGGCGTGCGCGACGACCGGCTGACGGCGCGGACCCCCTGTCCCGACTACGCGGTGCGCACCATGCTGGGCCATCTGCTCGGCCTCTCGGTGGCGTTCCGTGACGCCGCCCGCAAGGACCTGGGTGTCACGACCGCCACCGCTCCGGACCCCGCCACCACCGGCCTCGACCCCGACTGGCGCGAGGCGCTGCCCAAGGTGCTCGACGAGCTCGCCGACGCCTGGCGCGACCCCGCCGCCTGGACCGGAACGACCAGGGCCGGCGGCATCGACCTGCCCGGCGAGGTCGCGGGCGCCGTCGCCGTCGACGAACTGGTCGTCCACGGCTGGGACCTGGCCCGCGCCACCGGCCAGGAGTACCACCCCGACCCGGCCGCGCTCCGGCTCTCGTACGACTTCCTGCACGCGGCGGCCGAGGAGCCCGGCAGGGGTGGCGGCATCTTCGGGCCGGTGGTGGCGGTGCCGGCGGACGCGCCGCTGCTGGACCGGGCGGTGGGACTCAGCGGGCGCGACCCCGGCTGGCGGCCCGGGCTCTGACGTTCGGGTCCCGCAACCCCAACTTCCTTTGCCAGAAGCATTGACGAAACATACGGCCCCTCTTACCTTCAACGCGTCGTACTTCGTACGTCATATATGAGACGCGATACGCGAGATCAGATACGCGACACCGAGAGGGCCGCATGACCTCTGTGCCCACGCCGATCCCGTCCCGCACGCAGTACGTGCTGGACGCGATCAAACACCGCATCCTCACCGGACAGCTGACCCCGGGTCAGGCCCTGGTCGAGACCGAGCTCGCCGCGCAGTTCGGGGTCTCCAAGACCCCCGTGCGGGAGGCGCTCAAGACCCTCGCCGGCACCGGACTCGTCGTGATGAGCCAGTACAAGGGCGTCACGGTGCGCATGGTGGACGCGGACATGGCGCGCGAGGTCTACGACGTACGGCTGCTGCTGGAGCCCGAGGCGCTCAGGCGCTCGGTGCGGCGCGGCGCCTCCCTCGACGCCGCGCGGGACGCGCTGACCCGCGCCGACGACGCGAGCGACACCGCCGAACGGTCCCTCGCCAACCGGGAGTTCCACCGCGCCCTCTATGTCCCCTGCGGCAACCCGCTGCTCGGCCGGATGCTCGACGAGGTGCGTGACCAGGCCGCTCTCGTCTCCGCCGTCGCCTGGGCCGCCGACCCCTCCTGGGAACGGGAGGCCGCCGAGCACCGCGAGATCCTCCGGCTCGCCCTGGAGGGCGACTCGGACGGCGCCGCCCGCGCGCTCCACGCCCATATCGCGTCCTTCGTCCAGCGGGCGTTCCCCGAGGCGCCGGAACAGGAAGGTCAGGCATGAGCGGCGCGACGTTCGAGACCCAGCGGGCGGCCCTGGCCGACGTGGTGGCGATCCCGGTGACCCCTTTCGCCGAGGACGGCACCGTCGACCGCGACGCCCACCGGGCCCTGCTGCGCCGTCTGCTCGAAGGCGGGGTGCGCACCCTCACGCCCAACGGCAACACCGGCGAGTTCTACGCCCTCACCCCCGAAGAGCGCCGTCTGGTCACGGAGTTGACCATCGACGAGGCCGGTGACCGGGCGGTCGTCCTCGTCGGCGTCGGACACGACGTGCCGACCGCCGTCGCCTCCGCCCGGCACGCCCGTGAACTCGGCGCCCGGATGGTGATGGTCCACCAGCCCGTCCACCCCTACGTCTCCCAGTCCGGCTGGGTCGACTACCACCGTGCCATCGCCGAGGCCGTCCCCGAGCTGGGTGTCGTCCCGTACCTCCGCAACGCCCAGCTCTCCGGCCACCGCCTCGCCCAGCTCGCCGACGCCTGTCCGAACGTCATCGGCGTCAAGTACGCCGTCCCGGACGCCGCGAAGTTCGCCGCGTTCGCCCGGGACGCGGGGCTGGACCGTTTCGTGTGGGTGGCGGGGCTCGCGGAGCCCTACGCGCCCTCCTACTTCTCCGCCGGCGCCACCGGCTTCACCTCCGGGCTCGTGAACGTCGCCCCGTCCGTTTCGCTGAACATGATCGAAGCGCTTCGATCCGGCGACTACCCGGCCGCCATGAAGGTCTGGGAACAGATCCGCCGCTTCGAGGAGTTGCGCGCCGCGAACGGCTCCGCCGACAACGTCACCGTCGTCAAGGAGGCTCTCGCCTCCCTCGGCCTGTGCCGCCGCGACGTCCGCCCGCCCAGCCGGACGCTGCCCGACGAGGAGCGTGCCGAGGTCGCCGCCATAGCCACCGGGTGGTCGATATGAACGCGCCTGCCGACAGGAACGCGCCCGTGGGAGAGAAGGCGCCCGCCGGAGGGGACGTGCCCACCGGAGGGGACGTGCCCGCCGGAGCGGATCGGCCCGCCGGAGCGGACGGGCCCGCCGGAGCGGACGGGCCCGCCGGAGCGGACGGGCCCGTCACGAGAAAGCGGCCCGAGGACCTCAGAAGCCACCAGTGGTTCGGCACCGAGGGCCAGTTGCGCACCTGGTCGCACAACGCCCGTATGCGCCAGCTGGGTTACGAGGCCGAGGAGTACCGGGGCCGCCCGGTGATCGCCGTCCTCAACACCTGGTCCGACATCAACCCCTGCCATGTCCATCTGCGCGAGCGCGCCGAGGCGGTCAAGCGGGGGGTGTGGCAGGCGGGGGGCTTCCCGCTCGAGTTCCCGGTCGCCACGCTGTCGGAGACGTACCAGAAGCCGACCCCGATGCTCTACCGCAACCTTCTCGCGATGGAGACGGAGGAGCTGCTGCGGTCGTACCCGATCGACGCGGCGGTGCTGCTCGGGGGCTGCGACAAGTCGACGCCGGCGCTGCTGATGGGCGCGGCCTCGGCCGACGTGCCGTCGGTCTTCGTCCCCGCGGGACCCATGCTCCCGGGGCACTGGCGCGGTGAGACCCTCGGGTCCGGCACCGACATGTGGAAGTACTGGGACGAGCACCGCGCGGGCAACCTCACCGACTGCGAACTGCGCGAACTTCAGGGCGGACTGGCGCGTTCACCAGGTCACTGCATGACCATGGGGACCGCCTCCACGATGACCGCGGCGGCGGAGGTGCTCGGCATGACCCTGCCGGGCGCCTCCTCGATCCCCGCCGTCGACTCCGGGCACGAGCGGATGGCGGCCGCCTCCGGGCGCCGTGCCGTGGAGCTCGCCTGGACGGGGCTCGCACCGTCCGGGATCCTCACCCGCGAGGCCTTCGAGGACGCCGTCACCACGGTGCTCGGGCTCGGCGGCTCCACCAACGCGGTCATCCATCTGATCGCGATGGCCGGACGCTGCCAAGTACCCCTGACCCTGGACGACTTCGACCGCATCGCGCGCACGGTGCCGGTGCTCGCGAACGTCCGGCCCGGCGGACGGACGTACCTCATGGAGGACTTCCACTTCGCCGGCGGTCTGCCCGCCTTCCTCTCCCGGATCACCGATCTGCTGCACCTGGACCGGCCGACCGTCAACGGGACGCTGGGGGAGCAGATCGAGGGTGCCGTCGTCCACGACGACGACGTCATCCGCACCCGGGACAACCCGGTCGCCGCCGAGGGCGGGGTCGCCGTGCTGCGCGGCAACCTCTGTCCCGACGGCGCCGTCATCAAGCACATCGCCGCCGAGCCGCACCTGCTCAAGCACACCGGTCCCGCGGTCGTCTTCGACGACTACCGGACCATGCAACGCACCATCGACGACCCCGGGTTGAACATCACGGCCGACAGCGTGCTGGTACTGCGCAACGCCGGCCCCAAGGGCGGCCCCGGTATGCCCGAGTACGGCATGCTGCCCATCCCGGACCATCTGCTGAAGCAGGGCGTGCGGGACATGGTGCGGATCTCCGACGCCCGGATGAGCGGCACGAGTTACGGCGCGTGCGCGCTGCACATCGCGCCGGAGTCGTACGTCGGCGGACCGCTGGCCCTCGTACGCTCCGGTGACCCGATCACCCTGGACGTCGAGGCACGCACCCTCCAACTCAATGTCGACGACGAGGAGTTGGAGCGACGAAGGGCGGAGTGGACACCGCCGCCCACCCGCTACGAGCGCGGCTACGGCGTGCTCTACAACGACCAGATCACCCAGGCGGACACCGGCTGCGACTTCGAGTTCCTGGCCCGCCCGGGCAAGGCCGCGGATCCCTACGCCGGTTGACCCCTCCGAACGACGAAATCCGAGCAGAACCACGCACTCGAAGAAAGCGCTTCCCCCGTACTCGAACACGACCCACCGCAAGCGAACGGAGACCGTGTCATGGCCCAAGCCGCAGCCGTGGCGAAACCGCCCGCGCCACCCCGGCGGCGCCGTGCCTCCGCCACGCCGCGCAGGCTGCCGTACCTGCTGATCGCGCCGGCGGCCCTGCTGATGCTGGGCTTCATCGCCTACCCGGTGATCAGCGTCTTCTACTACAGCCTGCAGAACTTCAACCCCACCAAGCCATGGCGGAACGGCTTCGCGGGCTTCGACAACTTCGTCCAGATCTTCACCAAGGACACCCAGTTCTGGGACACGCTGACCTTCAGCGCCAAATGGGTCGTCGTCGAGGTCGGGCTGCAGCTGCTCTTCGGTCTCGCCCTCGCGCTGATCGTCAACCAGACCTTCGTCGGGCGGGCGCTCGGCCGCGCCCTGGTCTTCTCCCCGTGGGCCGTCTCCGGCGTGCTGACCTCCGCGATCTGGGTGCTGCTCTACAACTCCCAGACGGGCATCACCCGTTACCTCGCGGACGCCGGCATCGGCTCGTACGGCACGAGCTGGCTCTCCGACACCTCGACCGTCTTCCCGGCGGCCGTGGTCGCCGACCTCTGGCGCGGGGTCCCCTTCTTCGCGATCCTCATCCTCGCCGACCTGCAGTCCGTCTCGAAGGACCTGTACGAGGCCGCCGAGGTCGACGGGGCCGGCCGCATCAAGCAGTTCTGGCACATCACCCTGCCCCATCTGAAGGACGCCATCGTCCTGTCGACGCTGCTGCGCGCGGTGTGGGAGTTCAACAACGTCGACCTGCTCTACACGCTCACCGGCGGTGGACCGGCCGGCGAGACGACCACCCTTCCCCTGTACATCGCCAACACCAGCGTGGACGCCCACAACTTCGGCTACGCGTCGGCCCTGACCACGGTGGCGTTCGTGATCCTGCTCTTCTTCTCGATGGTCTATCTGCGGCTGAGCAAGTTCGGAGGTGAGAAGTGATCACCGAGATCGCACCCGCGCCCGAGCGCGTGACCACCGAGCCCACCCGGCCGGCCAAGAGGCGCCGCGCCTGGGACGAGGTCCCCCGCCGGCACATCTACCTCCCGCTCTCGATCTACCTCCTCTTCACCCTGATCCCCTTCTACTGGATCCTCCTCTTCGCCCTGCGCCGCCCCGGCTCGACCTCCCTCGTGCCCTGGCCGATGACCTTCGAGCACTTCGAGAAGGTCTGGAACGAGCGGGCGTTCGGCACCTACTTCCAGAACAGCGTGCTCGTCGGCGTCGCGACCCTGCTGATGACCACCCTGGTCGCGCTGGCCGGCGGCTACGCCCTCGCCCGGTTCGACTTCCGGATCAAGAAGGGCTTCATGCTGGCCCTGCTCTGCACCCAGTTCGTGCCGGGTGCCCTGCTCCTGGTCCCGCTCTTCGAGATCTTCGCCAATCTGCGGATGATCAACTCCCTGGTGAGCGTCATCATCGCCGAAACCGTTTTCCAGCTGCCGCTGTCGATGATCCTGATCAGCGGCTTCATCCGGAACGTGCCGTACTCCCTCGAAGAGGCCGCCTGGGTCGACGGCTGCAACCGCTTCACCGCCTTCCGCATCGTCGTACTCCCGCTGCTGCGGCCCGGGTTGATCGCCGTCGGATCCTTCGCCTTCGTGCACGCCTGGAACCATTTCCTGTTCGCCCTGATGTTCCTCAGCGACCAGAGCAAGCAGACCATCCCGGTCGGCCTGAACACCCTGATGAGCGCGGACAGCGTCGACCTCGGCGCGCTCGCCGCGGGCGGCATCATCGCGGCCGTGCCCGTAGTGATCGTCTTCGCCTTCATCCAGAAGTGGCTGATCACCGGCTTCAGCGCGGGGGCGGTGAAGGGATGAGCGCCCATCCGACACCCCGTACCTCCGGCCCCGGGAGGACCCCATGAGCGCGGACATCGTCCTGGCGGGCGCGCGCGGACACGGCCGCTGGCACCTCGACAACATCCGCAGGCTCCAGGACAAGGGCATCGTCCGGCTGGCCGGCCTCTGCGAGCTGACCCCGCTGGGCCGCGACGAGATCCCCGAGGGCCTCGGCACGCCCGAGCAGTCCGCCGACCTCGGCGCCCTCCTCGACTCGACCGGCGCGCGGATCGCGGTGATCTGCACGCCGATCCCGACCCACACGGACCTGGCCCTCACGGCGGCCGCGAGGGGCGTCCACCTGCTGCTGGAGAAGCCGCCCGCGCCCTCGTACGCCGAGTTCCGCCGGATGGCCGACGGCATCGAGGCGGCCGGGGTCGCCTGCCAGATCGGGTTCCAGTCGCTCGGCTCGCACGCCGTGCCGGCGATCCGCGAGATGATCGCCGAAGGCGCCATCGGCCAGGTCGTCGGGATCGGCGCCGCCGGGGCCTGGGCGCGGGCGGAGGCCTACTACCGCCGCACCCCCTGGGCCGGCAGACGGCGCCTGAACGGCGTCGACGTGCTCGACGGGGTGCTGACCAACCCGCTCGCCCACGCCGTCGCCACCGCCCTCGCGCTGAACGGCTCCCCGCGCGCCGAGGACGTCACCGACGTCGAGCTGGAGCTGCTGCGCGCCAACGACATCGAGTCCGACGACACCTCCTGCATCCGCGTCTCCACCGCACCGGGCCGCCAGGTCACCGTCGCCGCGACCCTCTGCGCCGAGAAACCCGGCGAACCGTACGTCCTCGTCCACGGGACCAGGGGGCGGATCACCTTCTGGTACAAGCAGGACCGGGTCCTGCTCCAGCGGGCCGACCACGGCCCCGAGGAGTACGAGTACGGCCGTACCGACCTGCTGGAGAACCTGGTCGACCACGTCACCGACGGCACCGAACTGCTGGTCACTCCCGCCTCGACGGGCGCTTTCATGAAGGTGGTCGAGGCGATCCGACGGGCCCCCGACCCGGCCCCCCTCCCCGCCGGGGCCTGGCATCCGGTCCCCGGCGAGGGCCGCAGGGCCGTCGCCGGCATCGACGCCCTCGTGGCCGCCGCGGCCGACACCCTCGCCCTCTACTCCGAGCTCGGCGCCGCCTGGGCCCGGCCGAAAGAGGTGAGCAGATGATGACGACGAGCGACTCGTCCGTCCTGCGCGTCGCCGGCCGCCCGGTCGGCCGCTATGTCACCCGGCCCGAACTGCCGCCGAGGTTCTCCCCGCGCCCCTACCTCCACCCCGTCACCACCCTGGCCGGTACGGCGGTCACCGAACTCGGCCCCGCCGACCACATCCACCACCTCGGCGTCGGTGTCGCCGTTCCCGACGTCGAGGGGCACAACTTCTGGGGCGGCAGCACCTATGTCCGCGACCGGGGTCCGACCGAGCTGGACAACCACGGCGCCCAGCGCCACATCGCCTTCCAGCTGCGGGACCCCGACGGCTTCGTGGAGGAGCTGCGCTGGGTGGCCTCGGGAGGAGAGCTGCTGCGCGAGCGCCGCACGGTGGCCGCCACCGAACTCACCGACACCGCCTGGGCGTTGGACTTCACCTTCTCCCTCACCAATGTGACGGCCGGTCCCCTCTCCATCGGTAGTCCCGCCACCAACGGTCGGCCCGGCGCCGCGTACGGCGGCTTCTTCTGGCGCGCCCGCAAGGAGCGGGACGCCCCGCGCGTCTTCACCCCCGACCGCGAGGGCGAGTCCGAGGTGCACGGCGATCGCGCCGAGTGGCTGGCCCTCGCGGGCGCCACCTGGACCCTCGTCTTCGCGGGCGCCACGGAACAGACCCGCGCCGACCCGTGGTTCGTGCGCACCGCCGAATACCCGGGCGTGGGCTCGTCGTTGGCCCACACCGAACGGCTCCCGATCGAGCCGGGCGACACCGTCGTACGGCGGGTCGTGACCGTCGTCGCCGACGGCCGGCTCGGCCGCAGCGAGGCCGCGGCGCTGATCCGCAAGGCGGTGAGCCAGTGACGACGTACACCAACCCCACGATGCGCTGGGGCGCCGACGGCTGGCCGGTCCTGGGGGACGACGGCGCGCCCGTCGCCGTGCACGAGCTGCCGGACCTGCCGCCCCAGCCGCCGGCCGCGCCCGCCACCGACGACGACTTCCCCGGCGGGCGCTTCGGCCGCCAGTGGAGCTGGACCGCCAACCCGCAGGACGGCTGGGCGACCCATCACTCCGCCGAAGGGCTCAGGCTGGCCTGCGTCCGCTCGGCCGACGCCCACGACCTGCGCAGGCTCCCGAACGTGCTCACCCAGCGGCTGCCCGGCACACCGTCGGCGATCCAGGTGGACCTCACCCTGCACAGCGAGGAGCCGGGGGCTCGGGCCGGGCTCGCGGTGCTCGGGGACGCGTTCAGCTGGATCGGGCTGGAGCGGGGCGCCGACGGGGTGGTGCGGGTGGTCCACCGGTTCGCCGAGCCGGTCGCCGAGGGGGAACGGGACGCCGGGCAGCCACGGCCCGCGCGGGGCGGACGCGTGCGGCTGCGGATCGAGATCGGGGCGGGGGCGCGCTGCCGGTTCTTCTCCACGGTGCTTTCCGGGGAGGCGCCTGCGGCATCTCGGGCATCTCAGGCATCTCCGGCAGCTCCCGGACCCCCCGGCGGTGCCGGTCCGCGCCCGTCCGGCCTGGTGTTCGCCGCCACCCCCTGGCGCTGGGTCGGCGCCCTGCTGGGGCTCTTCGCCGTCGCGCCCGTCGGACCGGGACACGCCGGCGCGGCAACCTTCACGCGCTTCAGGATCGACTCCTTGTAACCCGGCGCCGTAGCCACCCGCCGTAGCCACCGCGCCGTGGCGACCGCTGCAACTCACCGCACTTTCAAGCCTGTTGGGAGCCGCAATGACGCAGCACCTTCGCAGCAAGCGCTTGCCAAGCCCCCGGCCGCGCATCGGTCACTGACCCCCCACAACTTCATATCTCCGTTGGATCCAGAAGAGAGAGCCGACCAATGAAGAGCAGCATCCGCAGAAGCAGGCGCGCCGCCGTCGCCGTCGCCCTGGGTTCCGTCCTCGCGCTGACCGCCACCGCCTGTGGCGACGACGGCAGCGGCAGCGCGGGGGACAAGGGCAACGAGGGGTCCGGCAAGGGGGAGATCACCTTCTGGGACAACAACGGCGGTGTCCGGACCGACATCTGGAAGGAGATCATCGCCGACTTCGAGAAGAAGAACCCGGACATCAAGGTCAACTACGTCGGCATTCCGGCCGCGAGCGCCCAGTCCAAGTACGACACCGCCATCCAGGGCGGCGGACTGCCCGACGTCGGTGGGGTGGGCACCGCGATGCTCGCCGAGGTCGCGGTCCAGGGAGCGCTCGAGCCGCTGGACAGCCGGCTGGCGAAGAGCCCGCTGAACGGCAAGCTGAGCCAGAACCTGCTGAACAGCAGCAGGGCGGCGGGCGGCGGCGGCAAGCTGTACCAGATCCCGACCTCCTCGAACAACGGCACGCTGTGGTACCGGACCGATCTGTTCAAGAAGGCCGGGCTCGACGCGCCGACCACTTGGACGAAATTCTACGAGGCGGCCGACAAACTCACGAACAAGAGCAAGAACCAGTTCGGGTTCACCATTCGGGGCGGGGAAGGGTCCATCGCGCCGGCCCTCGACGCCTCCTTCAGCCAGAGCGGGATCACCTCGTTCTGGAACGGCGACAAGACGACGGTGAACGACCCGAAGAACGTCGCCGCGCTGGAGAAGTACGTCGCGCTGTACAAGAAGGACACCCCGTCCGCCGACGTCAACAACGACTTCACCAAGATGGTCGCCCAGTGGGACAGCGGCACGATCGGAATGCTCTCCCACAACCTCGGGTCCTACCAGGACCATCTGAAGGCGCTGGGCGCGGACAAGTTCCGGGGGCTGCCGAACCCCACGCAGGAGGACGGGACCCGGGTGCAGATATCCAACCCCGTCGACGGGTTGAGTGTCTTCAAGTCCAGCAAGAACAAGTCGGCCGCCTGGAAGTTCGTCGAGTTCGCCCTCTCGCACGAGGAGAACTCGAAGTTCAACCAGTCCGCGGGCCAGATTCCGGCGAACACGGAGGCCGCGCAGGACGCGTGGATCCAGCAGGCCGAGCCCACGAAGCTGGCCGCCGCCGCGCTCAACGGGGCCGACACCAAGATCGTGCAGTTGCCGTACTACCTGCCTGACTGGAACACGATCTCCAAGGCGGACAACGAGCCGAACTTCCAGAAAGTGCTGCTCGGGAAGATGACCGCGAAGGAATTCCTGGACACGCTCGCGGACCAGTTGAACAAGGCACAGGCGGACTGGAAGAAGAACCACTGAGGGTGGGTCGTCGGGTTTTCGTGGGGGGCTGCCGGCCGGTTGTGGCCGGTCGCGCGGTTCCCCGCGCCCCAGGGTCAGAAAGGTGAACGTCGTTGTCATTGAACCGCAGGCAATTCACCGGAGCCGTACTCGCCGCCGCTCCCTTCGCTCGCGCCCTCGACGGCACGGCTCAAGCCGCTCAATGTTCCCGCACGCTCTACATCGCCGGCGATTCGACCGCCGCCCAGAAATACGCCGATGCCGCTCCCGAGACCGGATGGGGTATGGTCCTCCCCTTCTTTCTCCGCAAGGAGCTGGCCGTCTCCAACCAGGCAGTGAACGGCCGGAGTTCCAAGAGCTTTGTCGACGAGGGGCGCCTCGACGCCATTCTCGCGACGATTCGGCCGCATGATCTGCTGCTCATCCAGTTCGCGCACAACGACGAGAAGAGCGACGACCCCACCCGGTACACCGAGCCCTGGTCGACGTACCAGGACTGTCTACGGCTGTACATCGAGGGCGCGCGGGCGCACGGGGCCCGTCCCGTGCTCGCCACCCCCGTCGAGCGGCGGCGGTTCGACGCCCAGGGCAACGCCGTGCCGACGCACGGCGAGTATCCGGCCGCGATGCGTGCGCTCGCCCAGGAGGAGCGGGTGGCGCTGCTCGACATCGAGGCGCTGTCGCTCGCGCTGTGGCAACAGCTCGGGGTCGAGGCGACCAAGACGTACTTCAACTGGACCGCCACCGAGCAGGACAACACGCACTTCAACCCGCCGGGGGCCATCGCCGTGGCCCGGCTCGTGGCGCAGGAGTCGCTGCGCACCCGGGTGCTGGCCCGGCACGACGTCATCCGGCTGCACGAGGACATTCCCCCCTCCTGGATCACCTGGCCGACCGCTAGCTGAGGAGCCGTACAGTGCGTACACAGAAATGTCATGGACGCGCCATAATATCCGTCGTGGGGTGCACCGCTCTGGTGCTGGGCGTCACCGGGGTCGCCTCCGCCCACGGGCAGACGCGGGACACCGGGCGGCAGACCCTGGGGGCCGGTGACGGCTGGGGGTCGTACGGCACCGGGACCACCGGAGGTGCCGCCGCCGACGCCGCGCACGTCTACACCGTCACCGACTGGGGCGGGTTCAAGGCCGCCCTGGCCGCCGGAGGCAGCGCGCCGAAGATCATCCGCGTCAAGGGGACCATCGACGCGGACGGGCCGAGCTGTGCCTCCTTCGAGGCGCCCGGGTACGACTTCGGCACCTATCTGAAGACGTACGACCCCGCCGTCTGGGGGCGCGACAAGAACCTGGACGCGGAGCCCGACGACAGCCCGGAGGGGCTGCGCCGCGCCTCCGAGGCGAACCAGACCGCCTCTATCGAGGCCCAGATCCCGGCCAACACCACCATCGTCGGCATCGGCGGGGACGCCGGCTTCAAGGGCGCCAGCCTCCAGATCAAGGGCGTCGACAACGTCATCGTCCGCAATCTGAGCTTCGAGAGCCCGCTCGACTGCTTCCCGCAGTGGGACCCGACCGACACCGCCGACGGCAACTGGAACTCCGAGTACGACACCGCGGTGGTCTACGGGTCCACGCATGTGTGGATGGACCACGACACCTTCACCGACGGCGACCACCCGGACAGTTCGCTGCCCTTCTACTACGGGCGGATCTTCGAGCAGCACGACGGCGAGCTCGACATCGTCAAGGGCGCCGACTACGTCACCGCCTCCTGGAACGTCTTCGAGGACCACGACAAGACGATCCTCATCGGCAACAGCGACAGCGCCTCCACGGCCGCCGTGGACCGGGGCCATCTGAAGGTCACCTTCCACCACAACCTGTTCTCCAACCTGGTGGAGCGGGCGCCCCGGGTGCGGTTCGGCCAAGTGGACTCCTACAACAACCACTTCGTCGCCGGACAGGGATACGGCTACAGCTACGGCATCGGCATGGAGTCCCAACTCGTCGCCGAGCACAACGCGTTCACGCTGCCCGACGGCACCGGGGCCGGTCTGATCCTGAAGAAGTGGAAGGACTCCCCGCTCACCGCCGACGACAACTACGTCAACGGTGAGCTCACCGACCTGATCGCCGTCCACAACGCCCAGGTGCCGGGCGAGATCCTCCGGTCGGGCGCCGGCTGGACACCGACCCTGCGCACCAAGGTCGACCCGGCCGAGGCGGTCCCCGGGATCGTCGACCACTGCGCGGGCGCCGGCCACCTGCGCTGACACCGGCCACCCGCGCGACACCGGCCACCCGTGCCGACGTCGGCCACCCACGCCGACACCCCGGGCCGGGGTGCGTTCGGCACCCCGGCCCCCTCTCCCCGAGCCCCACCGCGAAGGAGCACCCGCATGCCCTCGCCCCATGTCCGACCACCCCTGTCCAGACGGGGTTTCCTCGTGGCGAGCACCGGCGCCGCCGCCGCGCTCGGCCTCGCCGCCGTCCCCGCGCGGGCCGCCGGCCGCCCCCGTCCTCCCTTCGGACGATTCGGATCACCGTCCGCCCCCCTGACCCCGAAGACGCTCTACGTCGACCGGGGCGGCCGTGGCGACTTCACCACCGTCCAGGCCGCGGTGACCGCCACGAGCGGCACCGGCTGGACGCTGGTCCTCGCCCCCGGCGTCTACCGGGAGACGGTCGCCCTCGACGCCACCCGGACGGAGGCGACCTGGATCGGCGCCTCCGAGAACCCGCGTGACGTGGTGATCGTGTACGACAACGCGGCCGGCACCCCCAAGCCCGGCGGCGGCACCTACGGCACCACCGGATCCGCCACCACCACCGTGCAGGGAAACGGGTTCACCGCCCGCTGGATCACCTTCGCCAACGACTGGCTGCGCGCCGACCACCCCGACATCGCGGGGACCCAGGCGGTGGCCATCAAGGTGCAGGGCGACCGCAGCGCGTTCACCCACTGCCGTTTCCTCGGCCACCAGGACACCCTCTACTCCGACTCCATGGCGCTCGGCGCCTTCGCCCGCCACTACTACGCGCACTGCCATGTCGAGGGCGACGTCGACTTCGTCTTCGGCCGGGCCACCGCCGTCTACGACCGGTGCCACTTCCGCACCCTGAACCGCACGGACCTGGCCGCCGCCCCCTACGGCTTCGTCTTCGCGCCCTCCACCGCCGTCGCCAATCCGCGCGGCTACCTGGTGACCCGCAGCCGGGTGAGCAGTGAAGCCCCGGACGACTCCTACAAGTTGGCCCGCCCCTGGGTGCCCGGCTCCGACACCACCGCCCGCCCGATGCTCACCGTCCGGGACACCCACCTGGGCCCCGGCATCGACGCGGTCGCGCCCTACACCAACATGTCGGAGACCTACCCCTGGCAGAACCAGCGGTTCGCCGAGTACCGGAACACCGGTCCGGGCGCCGTGATCAGCGTCCCCTCGAACCGGCCCCAACTCACCGCCGAGGAAGCCGAGTCAGCGACCGGGGAGACCTACCTGGGCGACTGGACGCCCTGGAAGGAGGGCTGCTGACATGCGCCGACGTACCCTCCTGGCGGGCATCACCGGCGGCCTGCTCACCGCCGCCGGACCCGCCCTCGCCGCCGGACGCCGCGTGCTGCACGTCCGTCCCGGGGAATCGGTCCAGGCGGCCGTCGACCGGGTGGACGGACCCGGCTGGACGATCGTGGTGCACCCGGGGACGTATCGCGAGGTCGTCGACGTGCCCGCGCGGGCGGCCGAGTTGACCATGCGCGGCGCCGTCCGCGACCCGCGCGCCGCCGTCATCGTCTTCGACCACGCCAACGGCACCAGGAAGCCGGACGGGACCACCTACGGCACCGCGGGCTCCGCCACCTTCACCTCGGCGGCCCCCGGACTGACCGTGTGCGACCTGACGATCGCCAACGACTGGCTGCGCGCCGACCACCCCGACATCACCGGCACCCAGGCGGTCGCCGCGTACACCTACGGCGACCGCACGCTCTTCGAGAACGTCCGGCTGCTGGCCCACCAGGACACCCTGTTCGTCGACACGACCGCGCTGGACGCCTTCGACCGGCAGTGCTTCCGGCGCTGCCACATCGAGGGCGATGTCGACTTCGTCTTCGGCCGGGCCACGGCGGTGTTCGACCGCTGCCACTTCCGCACACTGGCCCGGGACGTCGGCTTCACCCCGAAGGGCATGGTCTTCGCGCCCTCCACCGCCCGCGCCAACCCGCACGGCATCCTCGCCGTCCGCTCCCGGATCACCTCCGGCGCCGAGGACGGGGCGTACAAACTGGCGCGTCCCTGGGTGCCGTCGTACGAGACCACCGCCTGGCCGTCCCTGGTCGTCCGGGACTCCTGGATCGGGCCAGGCGTCGACCCGGTCGCCCCCTACACGAACATGCGTGACGCCTATCCCTGGCAGTCCATGCGCTTCCACGAGTACCGGAACACCGGTCCGGGCGCCGTGATCTCCGTCCCCGAGAACCGGCCCCAGCTCACCGACTCCGAGGCCCGGTCGCACACCCCGGCGGCCTACCTCGGCGACTGGCGTCCCTGAGACGCCGGCCCCCGTCCCCCGACAGAACGACGAAAGGACCGCACTCCATGTCTCGTCGTACCGCTCTCACCCTCACCGCCGCTCTCGCGCTCGGTGCCGGACTCGCCGTCCTCCCCACCCAGGCGCAGGCCGCCACCGTGGTCGTCAGCAACTCGACCGACCTCTCCAACGCCATCAAGAACGCCACCGCCGGCACGGTCATCCAGGTCCGCGGCGGCACCTACTACCCGACGGCCACCCTGCAGTCGACGGCCAACGGCACCTCCTCGTCGCCGATCACGCTCACCGCGTACGGCTCGGAGACCGTGAAGATCGACGGGTCCTCGCTGCCTTCCGGGTCGTGGATCTTCAAGCTGACCGCCGACTACTGGAACGTCTCCGACATCACCTTCCAGAACTCCCCGGACAGCGCGGTCGTCTGCCAGTCCTGCACCGGGACCAACTGGAACAACGTCAAGACCATCAACGGCGGCGACTCGGGCTTCACGCTCACCGGGGACGGGACCGTGAACAACACGGTCAGGAACCTGGACTCGTACGGCAACTACGACCCCTCGGGGCACGGCCAGAACGCCGACGGGGTCGCCATCAAGTTCGGCTCGGGCACCGGCAACCTGGTCACCGGCGCCCGCCTGTACAACAACTCGGACGACGGCATCGACCTGTGGTCGTTCTCCTCCCCGGTCACCATCGAGCACACCTGGTCGTTCGGCAACGGCGTCAACCGCTGGGGCGACTCCGCCTTCGAGGGCAATGGAAACGGCTTCAAGCTGGGCGGCAACGGTGTGACGGTCGCCCATGTCGTCAACAACTCGGCCGCCTGGGGTAACGCGGGAAACGGTTTCACAGAGAACTCCAACACCGGCTCGATCGTCATCAACCGCACCACCGCCTACGCCAACTCCAAGTGGGGCTACTACTTCGCCACCAGCTCGGCGAAGCTCGGCAAGAACCTCGCGGTGAGCGACGGCGGCGGCTCGGTCAGCAAGGGCTCCTCGGTCACCTCGGCCGGAAACAACTGGGACAGCGGTATCGGCACCCCCGCCTTCAAGTCGACGGACGCGACGACGGCGTACAACGCCCGCCAGTCAGACGGCTCCCTGCCCGTCACGACCTTCCTCACCACCGGTAGCACGACCATCGGGGCGACCATGAACTGACCCCGCTCAGCCGCCCCCGCCCAGGAAGCGGAACCACTCCATCCAGGGCGCTTGACCCGTTTTTTGCCCGCCGAAGAGATATCGATCGGGCAACGGGTCTCGCGCCCGAGGGTGTGACGCGCGTAGAAATTCTTGTCATGCATAAGCCACTGCGTATCGCGGCGATCGCCGCAGCGTGTGCCCTCGCCGGCGGTGCCCTCTACGGCGCCGGCGCGGCCACGGCCGGACAGTCCACGGCCAACTCCACCCACGAGCCGTACAACATCGGTCTCCTGGTGAAGGACATCGACACGTACTACGGCACCACGGCGGACGCCAACGGTGTCTACCAGGCGTCCCCGGACAGCCCGTACGCCCAGGATCTGGCGCGTGTCGACGCCGCCGTCAGGAAGCAGATCGACAAGGCGGCCCGCAAGGCCCACCACCGGGGTGAGAAGCCCGCGATCGTCTTCGACATCGACGACACGCTGCTGCTCAGCCTCGACTACGAGAAGCGCTACAACTACACGTACAACGGCACCACTTGGGCCGACTACGTGAACAGGGCCGACCGTCCCGGCGTGTTCGGCAGCGCCGAGCTGGTCCAGTACGCCGAGTCCAAGGGCGTCGAGGTCTTCTACAACTCGGGCCTCAGCGAGGCGCAGCGCACCGCCGCGGTCGCCAACCTGAAGAAGATCGGCGCCGATGTGAACCTCGACGCCGCCCACATGTTCCTCAAGGACAAGGCCAACCCGCCCGCCTACCTGAGCGCCTGTGCCACCCCGGGCACCTGGACCTGCACGACCGTGCAGTACAAGTCCGGCACCCGCGAGCACATCGAGGACGACCTCGGGTACGACATCGTCGCCGACCTCGGCGACCAGTACTCGGACCTGGACGGCGGCTACGCCGACAAGACGTTCAAGCTCCCGAACCCGACATACTTCGTCAGCTGATCAGTCCTCGACCGGCCCGACCGGTTCGACGGGCCTGACCGGTTCGATCGGCCCGACCGGTTCGATCGGCCTGATCGACTCCAGGGTCGGTACGACCGGCTGAAGGGTACCGTCCGCGGCGAACCACAGTCGGTCGACGGTGGTCTCCCGGTGCATACCGTCGCCGCCGGGCCTTCCGGGCCCGTTCAGGGCGAAGCGGTGGTATGTGACATACCACTGGTCGGTTCCCGGCACGTTCACCACCGAGTGGTGGCCGGTGCCGAGGATTCCGTACTCGGGACGCTTCGACAGGATCGTCCCCCGCTCGGTCCACGGGCCGAGCGGGGACGGTCCCGTCGCGTGGGCGACGTGGTAGTCCTCGCTGCGGGTGTCGTCCTCGGACCACATCAGGTAGTACGTGCCACGCCGCTTCACCACGAAGAACGCCTCGCGGAAGTTCGTCGGGGTGATGTCCCGTACCGCGCTCGCGTCGAAGGACACCATGTCCTCGCCGAGCGGCACCACGTATCCGCGCATGTTGCCCCAGTAGAGATACGACGTCCCGTCGTCGTCGGTGAAGACGGCGGGGTCGATCATCTGGCCGTCGTAGGCGTCCTTCGCGATCAGCGGCCGGCCCAGCGCGTCCTTGAAGGGCCCGGCGGGGGAGTCGGCCACCGCCACCCCGATCTGCTGCTCGGCGCAGAAGTAGAGGTAGTACCTGCCGTTCCGCTCGGCGATCGCCGGAGCCCAGGCGTATCTGTCGGCCCAGCTCACGTCTGCGGCGAGGTCGAGGACGACTCCGTGGTCCCTCCAGTGGACCAGGTCCTTGGAGGAGTACGCCCTGAAGGACGTGCCGCCCCAGCCGGGGAAGCCGTCGGAGGTGGGGTAGACCCAGAACTCGCCGTCCAGGAAGCGCATGTCCGGGTCGGCGTGCAGCCCGGGGAGCGTGGGACTGCCGGTGGGCACGGCCTCGACGGTCCAGGTGCGGCTCGTGCCTCCCCCGGTGCCGGAAGCCGGGGAGGCGCCCGTGGCGGCCGTCACGGTGTACGTCCGCGGCTCACGGAAGTCGAGGGGCGTGCCGGACGCGGGACTGAGGGTGGCGCCCTCGGCCACGGTGAACTCCGGTGCCAGGGAGGCGAGTCGGGCGTCCGGCTCCATCGGCAGGACGACCTTCGAGGCGGTCTCCGTGACGATGGCGTACCCCCGCTGTCCGGCGACCGTCACGTCCACGACCGAGGCGGGGGTCTCGGGGTACGCGGCCAGCAGCCGGTCGTACTCCTCCCGCGTCACCGGAAGCACCGTGCCGTGCCGCGGACTCGGCGGCAGCTGGTGGTTCGCGCAGGGGACCCACCGGCCCGAGTCGAGGTCGGTGGTCTCGAAGGGGACGTAGCCGCGGCCGCCGTACTCGTCGATGAACAGGTACCACTTGTCACCGGTGTTGGACCTGAACACGATCGGACCCTCGCCGTGTTCCGTCGTGCCGCCGCCGATGCCCTCCGCGAGGAACGTGTACGCGGTCGAGGTCAGGCTCGTCGACTTCTCGGCGGTGATGAACTTGGCGTGCGGCGAGCCGGAGTCCGGGTCCCGCTCGTCCTTGGTGAAGCGGTAGTACGTGCCCTCGTGGCGCACGACCGTCGAGTCGATGACGGAGTACCCCGGGTCGTTCCACACCTGCGGCTCGCTGAAGGTGCGGAAGTCCTCCGTGGTGGCGTACAGCATGGTGTTGTACGTCGATCCGCGCAGCCTCGACGCCCAGAAGACGACGTACGCGCCGAGCTCGGGGTCGTGACAGGCCTCCGGGGCCCAGGCGTTGCCCGCGTCGGCCGGTGCGATCTCGACCAGCCGCGGGTCGGTCCAGTGGACCAGGTCGGCCGACTCCCAGACCATGATCGACCGGCTCCCGTGCCGCTGCACGTCCTCCCAACTGCCGCTGCTGCCGCGGTACATGCGCAGATCGGTGGCGAGCAGGAAGAACCGGTCGCCCTCGGGGGAGCGGATCAGGAACGGGTCCCGCAGGCCCCGCTCGCCGATCGTGGAGGTCAGAACGGGCCGGCCGCCGTTGAGCTCGCGCCAGTGCAGGGGGTCGTCGCCGCGGCTGAGGGCGTAGCGGATCTGTTCGCCGTCGGCCGTGCCCTCGCCCGTGAAGTAGGCGAAGAGATAGCCGGTGTACGGGGGGTGACTCACGGGCGGGGCTCCTGGGGGAACAGTGCTGGCGGTGCTGGGCGGTCCTGTAGAAGTGTGAGGGATTCTGTTGGACGGTGCGAGGTGTCATGGGAGCGAAAGTTTCGGGTTTTCCGCTCGCGGCGGCAACCTCGACACGGGTGTGATCGCCCTCCACCGCAACACCGCGTACGCCAACGCCGAGACCGGTTTCTACCCGGGTCCGCCATGAACTGACGAAGGACATGAAACGCCCCCGCCGACGACGGTCGGCGGTGCACGCTCAC
>NZ_JBEXCS010000115.1:0-28202 GCF_040605395.1 Streptomyces sp. NPDC005648
GCCGGGAACAGGGACCGGCAAGGGTCATGAACCGGGAGGAACCGGCGTTGCACGTCCAGGAGTGGCTCGACACCGTGCCCGCGGCGGCCGTCTACGCCGTGGTGGCGCTGGTCATCGGTCTGGAGAGCCTGGGCGTCCCGCTGCCGGGCGAGATCGTCCTGGTCTCGGCGGCCCTGATGTCCTCCCAGCACTCCGGAATCAACCCGATCGTCCTGGGCGTGTGCGCGACGGCGGGCGCGGTCGTCGGCGACTCCATCGGCTACGCGATCGGCCGCAAGGGCGGCCGGCCGTTGCTGGCCTGGCTGGCCCGGAAGTTCCCGAGACACTTCAGCGAGGGCCATGTCGCCACGGCGGAGAAGTCCTTCGAGAAGTGGGGCATGTGGGCGGTCTTCTTCGGCCGCTTCATCGCCCTGCTGCGGATCTTCGCCGGACCGCTCGCGGGTGTGCTCCACATGCCGTACTGGAAGTTCCTGACCGCCAACGTCCTCGGCGGCATCTGCTGGGCGGGCGGCACCACCGCGGTCGTCTACTACGTCGGAATCGTCGCCGAGGACTGGCTGAAGCGGTTCTCGTACGTGGGGCTGGCGGCGGCGGTGCTGGTCGGTCTGACGTCGATGCTGGTCATCAGGCGGCGGGCGAAGGGCGCTTCGCGGGAGCCGGAGAAGGTTGCGGCCGAGTAGTCGGTGCGGGTCTACCGTTCGTGGATTTCGTTGTGGGCCTTGGCCAGATCCGCGTAGAGGGTGCCGTTCAGGGTGACCCCCTGCCGTTCTTCCTCCGTCAGCTCCCGCTTGACCTTCGCCGGCACTCCTGCCACCAGTGAACCCGGCGGCACCCGCATGCCCTGCGGCACCAGCGCCTGCGCGGCGACCAGTGACCCCGCCCCGATCACCGCGCCGTTCAGCACGGTCGCGCCCATTCCGATGAGGCAGTCGTCCTCGACCGTCGCGCCGTGGACGACCGCGTTGTGCCCCACCGACACCCGCTCCCCGACGCGTACCGGGAAGCCGGGGTCGGCATGGAGGGTGCAGTTGTCCTGGATGTTGGCCTGGGCGCCTACGAAGATCCGCTCGACGTCGCCGCGCAGTACGGCGCCGTACCAGACGCTCGCCCCCGCCTCGACGGTCACGTCCCCGATCACCGACGCCGTGGGCGCCACGAACGCCTCCCCGTCGATCTTCGGCTCCCGCCCGCCGATCCCCGTGATCAACGCCTTGCGCGTCATCGCCCTCTCCTTGTCTGTGGACACACTCCGCACCGTACGCCACCCGGTAGGGCGAAGATCACAAGCCCTCGGCCTCATACGGCGAGCGAACGCTCAGTACGGTGACACCGTGCCGAAGCGCAAGAACACGTTCTCATCCTGGCGGCGAAGCCTGACGCAGCGCGCCGTCCACGCGGGCTGGGCGTGGGTGCAGCGCACCGGTTCGGTGACGGCCGACCACCCCGGCCGCTTCCGCTTCGGTTCGATCGGCGAGGCCACCCGGCTGGCGTTCCCGCTCGGCACGGTCTTCGGAGAGCCGTGGATCCACCTGGGTTCCCACTGCATCGTCGGCGAACAGGTCACCCTCACCGCCGGCCTCATGCCCGACCTCGACCTCGGCCCCGACCCCATCCTCCGCATCGGCGACGGCGTCGTCCTGGGCCGCGGCAGCCATGTCATCGCCGACACCACGGTGACGATCGGCAGCGACTGCTACTTCGGGCCGTACGTCTATGTCACTTCAACAAATCACTCCTACGACGATCCGCACCAGCCCATCGGCAAGCAGTGGCCGCGCATGGAGCCCGTGGAGATCGGCCCGGGCTGCTGGATCGGCACCGGCGCGGTGATCCTGCCCGGGGCGAGGATCGGGCGGAACGTGGTGGTGGCCGCGGGGGCGGTCGTACGAGGTGTGGTGCCGGACCATGCGGTGGTCGCGGGCGCGCCCGCCCGGGTCGTACGGCGCTGGACGGACGGTGCGGGCTGGCAGCCGCCGCTCAGGACGCCCGCACCGGTGCCGATACCCGACGGAACCACTTCCGAACAGCTGTGGGCGCTGTCGAAGTTGGACGAGGAGGCGGTGGCGAGGCTCGCGGAACTGGAGGCCGAGGCCTGATCCGCGTCACGCCTCAGCCCGTCGCCAGCAGCAGAGTGCCGACCAGGGCGAGGCCCGCGCCCGCCGCCTGGATGCCTCTCAGGCGCTCCCGCAGGACGCCGCGGGCGGCCAGCGCCGTCACCACCGGGTAGAGCGACGCGAGTACGGCGGCTACCGTGACGGGGCCGTGCTGGGCGGCGACCGAGTAGGTGCCGTTGGCCGCGACGTCGGCGAGGCCGACGAAGGCCAGGGCCGGCAGGGAGGCCCAGGGAAAGCCGCTCTCCGGGAGGGCGGGGGCGCCCCGCTTGATGGACACGTACAGGGCGGCGCCGCCCGCGGCCACGTTCGTCAGCCGCTGGACGAAGAGGGCGAGGAACAGTCCGGTGACCGTGGTGGAGGCCTCCGCGATCAGCGCGAACACGGTGCCGAAGCCGAGCGCCGCGACGAGGGTGAGCAGGACGGCCCGGCGTTGGACGGCGGCGCCGCCCAGCTGCGGGCCGCCCGCGAGCACCACACCGGTGACGGCGACCGCGATCCCCACGGCCTGCGTCAGGCCCGGCCGCTCGCCCAGAAAGAGGCCCACGGCCACCGGGACCGCCACGCTCAGCGTCGCGAGCGGGGAGACGACACCCATCGGACCCAGTGCGAGCGCCTGGTAGAAGGAGATCATCGCCACCGGCCCCGCGAGGCCGGCCGCGAACGCGAACCACAGGCGTGGGCCGGCCTCGCTCCAGCCGCCCGTGACCGCCACGACCGCGCCGAGCACCACCGCGGCGACCGTCTGCGAGACCACGACCACCGTGAGCGCCGGGACGCGCCGGGTCAGCAGTCCGCCGCCGAAGTCGGCCAGGCCCCACAACAGGCTGGTGGCCAGGGCGAAGAGTGCTGTCACGGCTCGCCTCGCAGTACAGTTCGATGAACGATCGGGTTCATCACACAGTAGTTCAGTGAAGTGAACCGTGTCATCCATAATATTGGCCTCGACTCGCAAGGGCATGGACGGAACGTGTCGGATCTCGATCTGCTGACCCAGTCACTGGCGCGCAACGTCAAACGCTGGCGCAACGAGCGCGGCTTCACGCTGGACACCCTGGCCGCCCGGGCCGGGGTCAGCCGCGGCATGCTCATCCAGATCGAGCAGGCCCGCACCAACCCGAGCATCGGCACGGTCGTCAAGATCGGTGACGCGCTCGGGGTCAGCGTCACCACCCTGCTCGACTACGAGCAGGGCCCGAAGGTGCGGATCGTCCCCTCCGACCAGGCGGTGCGGCTGTGGCACACCGACGCGGGCAGCTACAGCCGGCTGCTCGTGGGCACCGAGGCGCCCGGCCCGCTGGAGATGTGGGAGTGGCGGCTGATGCCGGGGGAGGGCAGCGCCTCGGACCCGCACCCCGTCGGCACGGTCGAGCTCGCCCATGTGACCGAGGGCGAGCTGACCCTCACCGTGGAGGGCGCGGAGCACCGGGTTCCGGCCGGCGCCAGCGTCACCTTCGAGGCCGCCGCCCCCCACAGCTACGACAACCAGGGCACCGTCCCCGTGGAGTTCGTGCTGGCCGTCTCCGTACCGCCCGTGCGCTGAGCCCCTTTGTTAGCGTGCGGCCATGCGCGCACCCATCGGAGACTTCGCCACCGCCCTCCCCGCCCCCGACGCCCTCGGCGAACTGATCGGCCCGGTCGCCGGCGCCGTACGCCGGTGGACCGGCAGCGTTCCCGCCGAGCAGATCGTCTGGGTCGACACCGACCCGCAGTGGGCGGACACCGCCGTCTTCGTGGAGCACTACGGGCGGGAACTGCTGGAGCGGTCGGCGAACTGTGTGGTCGTGGCGGGCAGGCGGGGCGGTGAGACGACACTCGCCGCGTGTCTCGTCCTCTCCACGACCCGGGTCGACGTCAACGGCGTGGTGCGCCGCCAACTCGGCGCCCGCAAGGCCTCGTTCGCGTCCATGGACACGGCGACCGGGGAGACCGGCATGGAGTACGGCGGTATCACCCCGGTGGGACTTCCGGACGGCTGGCCGGTGTTGGTGGACTCGGCCGTGGTCGACCTGCCGTATGTCCTGGTGGGCAGCGGACTGCGGCGCGGCAAACTGCTGGTCCCGGGCAAGGCGTTCGCGGAACTGCCGGGTGCGGTGGTGCTGGAGGGACTGGGCGTGGCCTGACGGTGTCAGGACGGCGGCCCGGGGGCGTCAGGGCATCGGCCCGGTGCCGAGGTACTGCTCGGCGAACGCGACCGCGGCGGACGGAGACGCGAAGAGGCGCCGCAGCCGGGCCAGTGTGGTGCCCGCCCGGTGGGCGTCCCCCGACGAGGCGCCGTGATACACCTCCGACAGCCACTGCGAGAACTCCTGGTAGTCCCAGACGCGGGCGAGGCAGGCCTCCGAGTAGCCGTTCAGACCGGCGGGTTCACCCTTGGTGAGGTACTCCACGAGCCCGTCGCCGAGCAGGAACGCGTCGTGCAGGGCGAGGTTCATGCCCTTGGCCGCGATGGGAGCGGTCAGATGGGCCGCGTCCCCGGCGAGGAAGAGACGGCCGAACACCATGGGTTCGACGACGTGGTTGTGCATGTCGAGGACGCGCTTCTCGATGAGCCGGCCCTCGGTGAGCGGCGGCCGGTCGTCGGCGCCCAGACGCTCCTGGAGTTCGGCCCAGACCCTGTCGTGCGGCCAGTCCTCGGGGTCGTCGCCGGGCGGGCACTGGAGGTAGTAGCGGGTGACCTCGGGGCTGCGGGCCATGTGCCCGGCGAAACCGCACGGATGGATGCCGAACACCACGCAGTCGCTGGACGGCGGTGCCTCGGCGAGCAGCGCCAGCCAGCCGACGCCGTAGTCCTGGCGGGCGATCCGCGCGCTCTTCGGCAGCACGGTCCGGGTCACCCCGCGTGCCCCGTCGCAGCCGGCCACGAACTCGCAGCGCACCAGCTCCCGTCGGCCCGTTCCCGGGTCGGTGTACGACACCGCCGGGTGGTCCGAGTCCAGCCCGTGCAGCTGGACGTCCCGGACCCCGAACCGGATGGCCCCACCGCGCGCATCCGCATACTCCCGCACCAGGTCCGTCACCAGCAACGGCTGCGGACAGACGAAGTGGTGATGCCCCGTCAGCTCGTGGTACGCGAGCCGGTGGCGCCGGTTGTCGAAGCGGAACTCGCACTCGGTGTGCCGCTGCGCCCGCTCCAACAGGACGTCCGCCAGCCCGCGTCGCTCCAGACCGCGGACCGCCCACTCCTCCAGGACCCCGGCGCGGGGCCGCTGTTCGATGAACTCACGTGTCTCCGCCTCCAGGACCAGACAGTCGACCGAGGCGGCCCGCAGGATGTTGCCGAGGGTGAGACCGGCGGGCCCGGCGCCCACGATCACCACCGGAAGGCGCTGCGGGGACGGTGAGTCGGCGTGGGGGGTCGCGAAGGTCACCCGACCATTATGACGGTGACCCGTCAGCCACGGCACGGACGCCGGGGCCGACTGGCCAGGTCACAAAGGGGGTCAGTGTGCCGGGGCGTCGGTGACCACGAGCAGGACGTCCCACCACAGCGCGATGTCACCCTGCCCGCCGAAGCCGCCCTGCCAGGAGATCAGCCCACAGCAGTCGGCCGAGCACCGCGGAAACCGGTTGTGACCAGGGCCCTAGCCGAGCTTCGGTATCTCGATCGCGGGGCAGCGGTCCATGACCATCTCCAGGCCCGCCGCGCGCGTACGCTCGTACGCCGCCTCGTCGATCACGTCGAGCTGGAACCAGACGGCTTTCGCGCCCTTCGCGACCGCCTCGTCGGCGACCGGCCCGGCGAGGTCGCTGTTGACGAACACGTCCACCACGTCGACGTCGAAGGGGATGTCGGCCAGGGAGGCGTACCCCTGCTCGCCGTGGACCGTCTCCGCCTTGGGGTGGACCGGCACGACACGCTTGCCGTAGCGCTGCAGCACCTGCGCGACGCCGTACGCGGCGCGCCCGCGATTGGACGACAGGCCCACCACGGCCCAGGTGTCGCCGAGCTCGGTGAGGATCCTGCGGACCGTTGCCTCGTCGCCGTACACCCGGGCCTCCCTGCGCCTCGTGGAAGTGCTGTCGAGACCCTCAACCGCCGGGCGCGCACGAGGATTCCCCACCACCCGGCGCCGCGGTACCGTCCGGACAGTCCGCGCGTCGGCCCCGGCGTGGGTGGGGGCGCGTCGCGCGGGTGCCGCACCCTGACATCACTCCCGCGCCCTGTCGAATTCCGTCGCCGTGTCCGGAATCCGTGCCGGATGCCTGCGGCCGGCCGTCCGCCCGCCTACGCTCACCTCGTGCTGCGCATCACCGACGCCCGAACCGGCCAGCCCGTCGACGCCGCCCCGGCCCGCCGGGGGCTCACCCGTGTCGAGGTCCATGTGGCCGGTCTCGACCCGGGCGCCCTGCGGGTGCTGCTCGTCGCCGACACGCTCGTACGTGCCCTGGAGCTCGGCGGCACCCCGGTGTGGGGCGTGCTGACCAGCGGGCGGCAGCGGGCGGAACTCCAGGCGGAGGCCGCCGCCCTGGGCATACGGCCCTTCGAGGACAGCCGGGACGTGGGGTCCGGTCTGGGCGAGGCCCAGGTCATCCATGTGGTGGCGGAGGACGGCGCGACCCCCGACGGTGTGCGCGTCGCCGTGGCCCCCCTCGAACCCGGGGCGCCGAACGCGCCGACGGACACGGACCCCGCCGCCCTGCGCCTGGCCCTGCTCACCCAGCCGCGCACCGCGCCGGCCCGGCTCGACGCAGCCGCCCTGAGCGAGGCCCAGGCCACCCTCGGCCGCTGGCGGGCCGCCGTCGCCGCCTGGGCACGGCAGCCGTCCCGGCCCATCCCCGACGAGGCCCGCGCAAGGCTCCGTACCGCCTGGGAGGACGACCTGGACATCCCCACCGTGCTCAACGCCCTGACCTGGGTGGAGACTTCGCCCGACCTGCCGGAGGGCGCCCGCTTCGAGACGTACGCCTACGCCGACCGGATCCTCGGCCTCGACCTCACCCGCGACCTCGGGACGCCGGCATGACCGCCCGTATGGGAGCGGGCCCGTTGCGCCGCCTGGTCGTCCTCAGACACGCCAAGTCCGCCTGGCCGCCGGGCGTCCCGGACCACGAGCGCCCGCTCGCGCCACGCGGCCTCCGGGACGCCCCGGAAGCCGGCCGCGCCCTCGCCGAGAACGACTGCCTGCCCGACCTCGCCCTGTGCTCCACCGCCGTACGCGCCCGGCAGACCTGGGAGCTGGCCGCGGCCCAGTGGGGCACCCCGCCGCCGGTGCGCCGCGATCCGAGGCTGTACGCCGCCGACGTGCCCGACCTGCTGGCGGCCGTGCACGAGGTGTCGCCCGAGGTCGAGACGCTGCTGCTGGTCGGGCACAACCCCGGTCTGGAGGACCTCGTCCTGGAACTCGCCGGGGACAGCCTCGACGACACGCTGGACGAGGTGCGCACGAAGTTCCCCACCTCGGCGATCGCGGTACTGGCCTGGCACGGCACCACGTGGCGCCGGCTCGTCCCCGGCACGGCGCTCCTGACGAGCGTGATCGTGCCGAGGGGCAGGAAGGGCGGCGGGAAGAGGGGCTGAGTCAGCCCACGTGCACACGTGGCCGTCGTTCGGGATCCGGCTCGGCGCGCCGCAGCACCTCACGGGTGACCGGCGCGACCTCGCCGTCCCCGAACACCAGGAAGCGGATCAGATGGCTGACCGGGTTGCCCTCGGTCCAGCTGAAGTAGGCGTTCGGCACCGTGCCGGTGCGGTCGCGCAGGGCCAGCAGGACGGCGGCGATGGTGTTCGGCACGGTCGGCCCCTGCACCCGCAGCCGCCGCACCCCGTGCTTCTCGTCGCCGTGCACGGTGATGTCCGAGGTGAAGTCGGACGAGTCACGGACGAAGACCTCGAGGAAGAGCAGGGGGCTGTCCTCCGGGATGTGGGTGTGGGCCCGCTGGTCGTGCTCCTTGGCCCGGTACTCCCTGGTGCTGTGCTCCTGCGGCTCGTTGGCGATCAGCCGCAGCGCGCCGCTGCTCGCGGCCTCCGTCACGAACCGCACCGCCGTCTCGTCCAACGTCACCTCGGCGGCCCGCAGTTCGAACGCCCGCCGCACCCGCGAGCCGAACGACGTCACCAGGATCGCCACGATGAAGATCGCCGCGATCTTGATGCCGTCCGGCCGCTCCAGGACGTTCGCCACCGTGGTGTAGGCGAACACCGCGGTGATCGCCCCGAAGCCGGCGGTCGCGGCCCGGTGACCCCGCTTGTGCACGGCCACCGTCGAGGCGAACGACGCGGACAGCATCAGCACCAGCACCCCGGTCGCGTACGCCCCGCTCTGCGCGTCCACACTCGCGTCGAACCACAGCGTGATGCCGACCGCGGCCACCATGAAGACGAGCACCAGGGGGCGTACGGCCCGCGTCCACTCGGGCGCCATGCCGTAGCGCGGCAGATAGCGCGGTACGAGGTTGAGCAGACCGGCGAGCGCGGAGGCGCCCGCGAACCACAGGATGGCGATCGTCGAGATGTCGTACACCGTGCCGAAGGCCTCGCCCAGACGCTGGTGCGCGAGGTAGGCGAGGGCGCGCCCGTTCGCCGGGCCGCCGCTCCTGAACGCGTCCTGCGGGATCAGGATCGTCGTCGCCAGGCTGGAGAGCAGCAGGAAGCAGCTCATGATCACGGCGGCCGTGGTGAGCAGCCTGCGGGTCTCCCGGACACGGCCCGTCGGCTTGGCGTACGTGTCCGTCGCGTCACCCTCGACCTGCGGCATCACCGCCACTCCGGTCTCGAAGCCGGACATGCCGAGCGCCAGCTTCGGGAAGACGAGGAGCGCCACGCCGACCATCGCGAGCGGCGAGGAGTGCTCGGCGGTCAGCGCGTCCGTCCAGTCACCGATCCTCACCGGGTGGCTGAGCACCTCCCAGGCGGACACGGCGAGCACGACGACATTCAGGGTGAGATACGTCCCCACCAGCACCACGGCGATCCCGATGGCCTCCCGGAACCCCTTCAGGAACACCGCGCCGAGCGCACCGACCAGGGCGAGGGTGATCCAGAGGTTCCCGCCCTCCATCCAGTGCGGGGCGAAGGGGTTCTCCACGACATGCGCGGCGGCGTCCGCGGCCGACAGGGTGATGGTGATCAGGAAGTCCGTGGCCGCGAACCCGAGCAGCACCAGGACGAAGATCTTCCCCGACCACCACGACAGCAGCCGCTCCAGCATGGCGATCGAGCCCTCGCCGTGCGGGCTCTCGTGCGCCACCCGGCGGTAGACCGGCAGCGCGCCGAGCAGGGTCAGCGCGATCAGCACCAGGGTCGCGACGGGGGAGAGCAGACCGGCGGCGAGCGCGGCGATGCCCGGCTGGTAGCCGAGGGTGGAGAAGTAGTCGACACCGGTGAGACACATCACCCGCCACCACTTGTGGCCCTTGTGCTCGGCCCGGGGTGTGGCGTGCGGTCCCGGATGGCGGGCCGACTGCTCGCTCAGCCCTTCCAGCAGCCATGCCCGGAAACGGGCCTTGGCGGGGGCGGGCGCGACATCGCCCGGGCCGGTCGCGCCCGGGCTCTCCACCTCGGTGCCGGTCATGCGGTGATCTCCAGGAGGACGTCATGGCCGTGGGGCCGTACGGACAAGGCGTTGCGGGGACAGCGTTCGCGCGGACTGCGAGGTGCGGACCGCGAGGTGCGGACTGCGAGGTGCGGACAACGAGGAGCGAGTATCCATGACATCCTCACCCCCACCACCGGCGGGGGGCGACCCCGCAAGGGCCGCATAGGCTGGGCGGATGCAGGACGAGTACCGCACGGTCGCCCACGCGGGCGTGCACGAGACCGAGGTCAACCGCTCCCGCTTCCTGTGCGCCCTCGCCCCGGCGGCCACCGAGCAGGAGGCGCAGGACTTCATCGCGGGTATCCGCAAGGAGCACGCCGACGCCACCCACAACTGCTGGGCCTACGTCATCGGCGCCGAGGCCTCCACCCAGAAGGCCGGCGACGACGGCGAGCCGAGCGGCACCGCCGGCGTCCCCATGCTCCAGATGCTGCTGCGCCGCGACATGAGGTACGTCGTCGCCGTCGTCACCCGCTACTACGGCGGCGTCAAACTCGGCGCGGGCGGCCTCATCAGGGCGTACGGCGGCGCCGTGGGCGAGGCCCTGGACACCCTCGGCACCCTCACCCGCCGCCGTTTCCGCCTCGCCACGGTCACCGTCGACCACCAGCGCGCCGGGAGGGTCCAGAACGACCTGCGGGCGACGGGACGCGAGGTGCGTGATGTGCGTTACGGCGAGGCCGTCACCATCGAGATCGGCCTGCCGGACGCCGATGTGGCCGCCTTCCGTGCCTGGTTGGCGGACGCGACGGCGGGAACGGCCCGGTTCGAACTGGGCGGAGAAACCTACGGAGACGCATGACGTTCATCGCGAATCGGGCGTAACGGACCGGTACGGGACGGCTCATGACGGGCCGATACGGGAGTAACCACCCGTGATGTCAGACCCGGCCGTTAGGGTCGGGGATCATGAGGCTGCTGCACACTTCCGACTGGCATCTCGGCCGGGCGTTCCACCGGGTGAACATGCTCGGGGCCCAGGCCGGGTTCATCGGCCACCTCGTCACGACCGTGCGTGAGCGCGGTGTGGACGCGGTGGTCGTGTCGGGGGACGTGTACGACCGGGCGGTGCCGCCGCTGGCCGCGGTCGAGCTGTTCGACGACGCCCTGCACCGGCTCGCCGCCCTCGGTGTGCCCACGATGATGATCTCCGGGAACCACGACTCGGCCCGTCGACTGGGCGTCGGCGCCGGACTCATCGGCCGTGCGGGCATCCATCTGCGCACCGAGCCCGCGGCGTGCGGCACTCCGGTGGTGCTGGCCGACGAGCACGGGGACGTCGCCTTCTACGGTCTGCCCTATCTCGAACCCGCCCTGGTCAAGGACGAGTTCGGCGTCGAGAAGGCCGGCCACGAGACGGTGCTCGCCGCCGCCATGCGGCGTGTCCGCGCGGATCTCGCCACCCGCGCCCCCGGCACCCGGTCCGTCGTGCTCGCGCACGCCTTCGTCACCGGCGGTGAGGCCAGCGACAGCGAGCGCGACATCACGGTCGGCGGGGTGGCCGCCGTCCCCTCCGGCGTCTTCGACGGCGTCGACTACGCGGCGCTGGGGCATCTGCACGGCTGCCAGACCATCACCGACCGCGTCCGCTACTCCGGCTCCCCGCTGCCCTACTCCTTCTCCGAGGCCGACCACCGCAAGACCATGTGGCTCGTCGACCTCGACGCCGGGGGAGCCGTCACCGCCGAGCGCGTCGACTGCCCGGTCCCGCGTGCGCTGGCCCGTATCCGGGGCACTCTGGAGGACCTGCTCGCCGACCCCGGGCTCGCCCGGCACGAGGAGGCCTGGGTCGAGGCCACCCTCACCGACCCGGTCCGCCCGGCCGACCCCATGGCTCGCCTCACCGAGCGCTTCCCGCACACCCTCAGCCTCGCCTTCGACCCCGAGCGGGCACCGGACGACCCCGACGTGTCGTACGCCAGACGGCTCGCGGGCCGCAGCGACCAGGAGATCGCCGAGGACTTCGTCGCCCATGTGCGCGGCGCCGGGCCGGACGAGCGCGAACAGTCGGTGCTGCGGGACGCGTTCGACGCGGTGCGCGCCGACGAGGCCGTCCGGGAGGTGGCGCGGTGAGGCTGCACCGGCTGGACATCACGGCCTTCGGGCCGTTCGGCGCCTCCCAGACCGTCGACTTCGACGCCCTGTCGGCGGCCGGACTGTTCCTGCTGCACGGGCCGACCGGCGCGGGCAAGACATCCGTCCTCGACGCCGTCTGCTACGCGCTCTACGGCACCGTCCCGGGCGCCCGCCAGAGCGGCCAGGGCCTCACCCTGCGCAGCGACCACGCGGCGGCCGGCACCCGCACCGAGGTGAGGCTCGAACTGACCGTCGCCGGACGCCGGCTGGAGGTCACCCGACAGCCACCCTGGGAGCGCCCCAAGAAGGGCAACAGGGCCGGGACGACGGTCGACAAGGCCCAGAGCCGGCTGCGCGAGTACGACGCCGTGGCCGCCGCCTGGAAGGACCTCAGCCGCTCCCACCAGGAGATCGGCGAGGAGATCACCCAGCTGCTCGGCATGAGCCGCGAGCAGTTCTGCCAGGTCGTGCTGTTGCCCCAGGGCGACTTCGCGCGCTTTCTGCGCGCCGACGCCGAGGCCCGCGGCAAGCTGCTGGGCCGACTCTTCGACACCCACCGCTTCGCGGAGGTCGAGAAGCGCCTGGCCGAGCGGAGACGGGCCGCAGAGGCCCAGGTGCGCGAGGGCGACGCGGCCCTGCTGGCCGACGCGCACCGGATGCAGCAGGCGGCGGGCGGGGCCATGGAGCTGCCCGAGCTGGCGCCGGGGGAGCCGGGTCTGGCCGAGGCCGTCATCGGTGCGGCGGCGATCGCCCGCAGCACGGCCCGCGAACAGCTGACGATCGCCCACTGCCGTCTGCGGGCGATGGAGTCGGCCCAGGCCGCGGCCGAGCGGGCCCTGGGCGAGGCGCGTGAACTGGCCCGGCTCCAGGAGCGGTTCGCACAGGCCCGGGCGCGTGCCGTGCGCCTGGACGAGCACGCCGACGCCTACCGGGAGGCCCAGGCCCGCATGGAGCGGGCACGCAAGGCGGAGGCGGTCGCCCCCGCGCTGGAGCTGAGGGAGGCCGCGGAGGCGGAGCACAGAAGGGCGGCCCAGGCGGAGGCACGCGCGCGTGAGTTGCTGCGCGGGGCCTTCGGCGAGGGGCACGGGGGTTCCCGGAGCGGGGAAGCGGGCGCGTCCATGGCTGTGGGCGATCCCGGGACTGCCGGGCCCCGGGGCCCATGGGGCGGTCGCGGCGACGCCGACGGGGATGACCGCGCGCGGGAGTCGGGTCCCGGTTCGGAGACTTCGGATTCCGGTTCGGGGGCTGGTGGCGCGGTGCCGTCGGACGGCCGGTCGGGTCTGGCGGGACGGGCGGTCGGTGCCGGTTCCGCCGGTGCGGGTTCGGGTGAGCTCGGCGTCGGGTGGTTGGACGGCGGTTCGGGGACTTCGGATTCCGGTTCGGGGGCTGGTGGCGCGGTGTTGCCGGACGGCCGCGCGGGTCTGGCGGGACGGGCGGGCGACCCCGGGTCCGTCGGTGGGGGGCCGATCGAGCTCGGCCAGGGGTGGGTCGCTGTCGCTGAAGCCGGTGCCGGTGGGCTTGCGGTGGCGGCGCGGCGGGTGGTCGAGGAGCTCGGGGGGCTGGAGTCGGCTCGGCGGGGTGAGCGGCGGCTGGCCGGTCTCGTCGCGGAGCGGGCCGACCTGGACCGGCAGGAGCGGGCCGACGAGGAGGTGCTTCAGGAGGCCGGGGCATGGCTCGCCGGGTGGGAGGAGGTCCGCGCGGGGCTGCAGAGCGGCGTCGAGTCCGCCCAGGAGGCGGCCACCCGGGCCGAACAGCTGGCCGTGCAGCGGGAGCCCGCTCGCAGACGGCTCGCCGCCGCCCGGCAGCGCGACCAGTTCGCGCGGGACACCGACGACGCCCAGCGCCAGGTGACCACCGCCACGGAGGGTGCCCTGAAGGCGCGCGCGGAGTGGCTGGACATCAAGGAACAGCGGCTGAACGGCATCGCCGCCGAACTGGCCGCCCAGCTCACCGACGGCGAGCCCTGTGCGGTCTGTGGCGCGACCGAGCATCCGGCACCCGCCCGCAAGGACGCCGGGCACGTCGACCGGCACACCGAGGAACGTGCGCTCGCCGCCGCCCAGCGCGCCGACGAAGAGCGCGCCGAGGCCGAGCGCCGCCTCGGTGTCGTACAGCGGGCACTGGCGGCCGCCCAGGGCGAGGCCGGTGACGCCCCCACCGATCAACTCGCTTCAGCGGCCGAGGAGTTGGAGCGGCTGTACGCCGAGGCGCGAAGCGGCGCCTCCCTGCTGCACACCGCGAGCGAGCGACTGCGCCAGGCCGAGCAGGAGCATGAGCGGCGCGTCCTCGCCCAGCAGGAAGCCGCGGTGCGGACCGCCTCCCGGGTCGCCCGCCGTGATGCGCTGGACCGTGAACGAGCCGCCCTGGAAACGGAGTTGGCCCAGGCCCGCGGAACCGCGGCCAGCGTCTCGGCCCGCGCCGCCCAGCTGGAGCGCCGGGTCGCCCTCCTGACCGACGCCGCCGACGCCGCCCGCGCCGCCGAGGACACCGCCCAGCGCCTCAAGGACGCCGATGCCCGGCTCGCCGACGCCGCGTTCCGGGCCGGGTTCGACACCCCGCAGGCCGCGGCCGCCGCCCTCCTCGACGACACCGCCCACCGCGAACTCCAACGACGCCTGGACGCCTGGCAGTCCGAGGAGGCCGCCGTACGGGCCATGCTCGCCGAGGACGAGACCGCGGCCGCCGCCCAGCAGCCGCCCGCCGACCTCGGGGCCGCACAGCGGACGGCCACCGTGGCGGCCCAGCGGCTGCGCGACGCCGCCTCCGCCCGCGACGCGGCGGACCGGCGCTGCACCGAGCTCGACCGGCTCTCCACCCGCTCGGCCGACGGCGTACGGCGGCTGGCGCCCCTGCGCGAGGAGTACGATCGGGTGGCCCGCCTGGCCTCCCTCGCCGCGGGCACCTCCGCGGAGAACGAGCGCAGGATGCGCCTGGAGTCGTATGTCCTGGCGGCCCGTCTCGAACAGGTCGCCGCCGCCGCGACCGTACGGCTGCAGCGCATGTCGTCCGGCCGCTACACCCTGGTCCACTCCGACGACCGCTCCGGGCGCGGCCGCAGCGGCCTCGGACTGCACGTCGTCGACGCCTGGACCGGCCGCGAGCGGGACACGGCGACCCTGTCCGGCGGTGAGACCTTCTTCGCCTCCCTCGCGCTCGCCCTCGGCCTCGCCGATGTCGTCACCGACGAGGCGGGCGGCGTCCGCCTGGACACGCTCTTCATCGACGAGGGCTTCGGCAGCCTCGACGACCAGACCCTCGACGAGGTCCTCGACGTGCTCGACTCCCTGCGCGAGCGCGACCGCAGCGTCGGCATCGTCAGCCACGTCGCCGACCTGCGCCGGCGCATCCACGCCCAGCTGGAGATCGTGAAGGGCAGATCGGGGTCGACGGTCCGACAGCGAGGTCAGTGACCGAGCGGACGCCGGGGCAGCGGGGAGGAGTAGACGACGCTCGTGGTCACCGAGCCGAGCGCCCCGATCTTCCCCGACACCTCCTCCAGGTGCCGCATGGAGCGGGCGGTGACCTTGATGACGAAGCAGTCGTCGCCCGTCACGTGGTGCGCCTCCAGGATCTCGGGCGTCACCGCGACCAGGTCGTGGAACGGCTTGTAGTTGCCGTTGGGGTACCTGAGCCGTACGAATGCGAGGATCGGCAACCCGAGCCGCTCGGGGTCCACGACGGCCGCGTACCCCTGGATGACGCCGGCCTCCTCCAGCCGCCGCACCCGTTCGGTGACCGCGCTCGGCGACATGGAGACGGCCCGGGCCAGCTCGGCGAAGGTGGCCCGGCCCTCACGCTGGAGGACATCGAGAATGCGCCAGTCGGTGGCATCCGGGGAAAACGTGGTCATGCCCGAGGAATAGCAGGGGAATCCCCGGCCGATCAAGAGGATGCCCGGGGAACCCCACTTCAGAAGGCCCGGCGCCGGGCATAGATTTCCGCACATGATCTCCGACACCGCGCATCCCGACACACTGATCTCCACCACCGCGAACCCCGTGCTCCGCGTCGCGCCCGCCGCTCCGGCCGAGGCCGCCGCCTACTTCCGGGCCGGCCTCGCCTTCCACGCCGATGTCTCCGACGTGGCCGCCGCACTCGCGGCCGGCGGCGACCCCGGGTTCGTCGTGCTGGACTCCCGGTCCACCGCGTCCTGGGACCAGGGGCACATCCCCGGCGCGCTCCATCTGCCGACCGCGCTCATCCCCGAACAGGCCGAGCGGCTCCTCGACAAGGCCGTGCCGGTCGTCACCTACTGCTGGGGCCCCGGCTGCAACGGCGCCACCCGCGCCGCGCTCGCCCTCGCCGAACTCGGCTACCAGGTCAAGGAGATGCTGGGCGGCTTCGAGTACTGGGCACGCGAGGGCTTCGCCTACGAGACCTGGGAGGGCCCCCGGCGCCGCACCGCCGACCCGCTGACCGCACCGGTGGACGCCGAGGACTGCGGGTGCTGATGTGGCGACCGTCGGCTCAGTCCCGTAGCACCTCGGGAACCGGTCGCAGAAAGCGGCGGTCTGCCGGTGTGAACGCCGAGGCCGGGCCCGCCGCCCGCAGCACCACGTCCAGCGCGGCGTCCGCGCCGCAGGCGTAATGCCCGCTGGCCCAGGCGGCGTTGGCCTCGACGACCGCCCACCCGGCACCGTCGATCAGGCCGACGTCCACCACGATCGCGCTCGGCAACTCCGAGGCCGCCAACCGCCCCGCGAACGCCAGCACTTCACGACGACGAGGGTCCTCCGCCAGCGGGGCGACGTCGAGGGAACCCCGCGTCGCGTACCGGCTGCCGGTGCGGACCTCCCCGTCGAGGAGGAACAACCGGTATTCGACGGCGAACGCCACGATGTCGCTGACCAGCACGGCCTCGGTGCCGTCGACCGCGTCGGAGCCGGGCAGCCCGCTGCCGTCCGGGTAGACACGGGCGGGGAAGCTCTTGTCGTTCGGCGGCTTCACGAAGGCAGGCCGCCGCAGCTGCCGCGCCTCAGCGATCGTGGTGAACTCGACCTCCCTGTGCGTGAGTTCGTACGGCAGCCGGGCGAGCCAGTCCTGCGGCGCCTCCAGGAGCCCGAGCCCGAGGCCCCCGGCGACCGTGTCCGCGAAGAGGGGACCGGCGTAGAGCGACGCGTCTCCGCTCCACCTCTCGGGCACCCGCCAGTCGCGCAGGGTCTCGACACGCAGCGCACGACGCCGGGCCGCGTGGGCCAGGGCATCGCCGGTCTCGGTCAGGCGCGGGGAGAGAAAGAGGGTCCGGTCGCTCATGGATGTCGAGGGTGACGGATGAGGAGGGTTGGAGAACAGCGAATTTGTGCGACGACTGTGCCTGTAGGTTCTTGCGTCATGGTGCGATACGCGGATCCGGGTGGGTTGGAGTGGGTCGAGTCGGGCGGCGGCCCGCTCATAGCGGTGCCGGAGACGGTTCTGCCGTTCTGGGCGGGGGCCGACGGCGAGGAGACCGCCTCCGACTACGACCGCGCCTGCGAGGTCGACGGCATCGTCGGTCTGCTCCCCGTCGGTGACTCGGCGGCCCTGGTCCTGGGCGACGACCCCGCCGCCACCGTCTATCTGCCGGAACACTCCGTCTTCGTACGGTGGTGTGCCGCGAACTCCGAGGAGGAGCTGCTGGCCGGAGTGCCCGCCGCCCTCGCCGGCGCCGACTGGGAGACCGAGTTCGGCTGGGAAGTGCCGGGCACGGTCGTGCTGTTCGACTCGGCCTGGCCCGGCAGCGACACGGAGCGGACGGACGCCCTGAAGGTCGTACTGGAACCGGGGAGTTACACGGTCCGGGCGGCCAACGTGCAGCCGGGTCCGGAGACTTGGCTGGGCCTCGTACAGCTGCGGCGGCCCGAGCACGGATGACCACCGACGACTGCGTGCCCGCCGCGTCGGTGGCTCTTGTGCGCCACCGACGCGGCGGGCGGGCCGGATCACCGGCGCGGCCGTCAACCCGCCGGATTGCCAAAGGCGTTGAGTGACCGACTCACAACTGCGCCAGCTCGTCGACCAGGTCGTCCAGGCCCAGCGAGCCCTGTGAAAGGGCGGCCATGTGCCAGGACTTGAGGTCGAAGGTGTCGCCCTGCCGTGCGCGGGCCTTCTCGCGGCCGAGCAGCCAGGCGCGTTCGCCCAGCTTGTAGCCGATGGCCTGACCCGGCATCGAGAGGTAGCGGGTCAGCTCGCTCTCCACGAAGTCCGCAGGCCGGCTGCTGTGCGTGCCGAAGAACTCCTGCGCCAGCGCGGGCGTCCAGCGCTCCCCCGGGTGGAAGGGGGAGTCGGCCGGGATCGACAGCTCCAGGTGCATGCCGATGTCGATGATGACCCGGGCGGCCCGCATCATCTGCGCGTCCAGGTAGCCGAGGCGGCGCTCGGGTTCCGTGAGGAAGCCCAACTCGTCCATCAGCCGCTCCGCGTACAGCGCCCAGCCCTCGGCGTTGGCGCTGACCATGCCGACTCCGGCCTGGTAGCGGGAGAGGTTCTCGGCGATGTGCTTCCACTGGGCCAGCTGGAGATGGTGGCCCGGCACGCCCTCGTGGTACCAGGTGGAGACCAGGTCGTAGACGGGGAAACGGGTCTGACCCATGGTCGGCAGCCAGGTGCAGCCGGGGCGGGTGAAGTCGTCCGACGGGGGCGTGTAGTACGGCGCCGCCGCGCTGCCGGGAGGCGCGATCCGGGACTCGACGCGCCGTACCCGTTCGGCCAGGTCGAAGTGGGTGCCGTCGAGCTTCTCGATCGCCTCGTCCATCAGCGCCTGCAGCCAGCGCTGCACCTCGTCGACGCCCTCGATGTGCGTCCCGTGCTCGTCCAGATGGGCCAGCGCCACCCACGGTGTGGCCGCATCGGGCAGGATCTTCTCGGCCTCGGTCCTCATCTCGCCGAGCAGCCGGTGGTACTCGGACCAGCCGTACGCGTACGCCTCGTCCAGGTCGAGGTCCGTACCGTTGAAGTAGCGCACCCAGCGCGCGTACCGCTCGCGCCCCACCACGTCCGGCGCGCCCTCGATGGACGGCGCGTACACGTCCCGCACCCAGTCGCGCAGCACGAGCACCGCCTCGTCGGCCGCGCGGGCCGCCTCGTCCAGCTCCGACCGGAGCGCCTCGGGCCCGCCGGCCGCGTACTGTCCGAACCAGCCGTGGCCCGCGCTGTCCGCGTCGGCCCACTGGCCGAGCTGCTCGACGAAGGTGGCGGTGGCGCGCGGCCCGCCGTACAGCTTCCGCTCCAGCCCCAGGGCCAGCGAGTCGCGGTAGCCCTCCAGCGCGTCCGGCACGGCCCGCAGCCGCTCGGCGATCGCCGCCCAGTCCTCCTCCGACCGGGCCGGCGTCACCGTGAACACCTGGCGCACCGCGTGCGCGGGCGAGTGGAGATTGCTGACGGCGCGCAGTCCTTCGTCGGCCTCGTGCACGGCGAGCGAGGCGGTCAGCCGCTCGCGCAGCAGGCGCGCGCACCGGCGCTCGATGTCGTTGTCCGCGCCGGGCAGCCGTTCGGCCTCCGCCAGCCGGACCAGCGTCCGCCGCGACAGCTCCGCGAGCGCCTCCGCACCCGCGGGCGAGGTGTCGGGCAGCCTGCTCGAACTCTCCCTCACGCCGAGGAAGGTGCCGGTGATCGGGTCGAGGGCGACGAGCTCGTCGACGTAGGCGTCGGCGATCTGGCGGGGCAGCGGGCTCTTGATCTCAGACATGCCGCCATCCTCGTACGACCCCCCGCCGCCCGTCACCCCGATTGGGCCGACGACACGGGCGGAAGCAGCGGTCCGCACTCCCACTGCTGGAAGATCAACCGGGTCTCCACGCGGGCCACTTCACGGTGCGCCGTGAACTCGTCGAGCACCAGCCGCTGCAGATCGGTCATGTCCGCGACCGCCACATGGACGAGATAGTCGTCGGGCCCGGTGAGATGGAAGACGGTGCGCGACTCGGGCAGCGCCCGTATGCGCTCCACGAACGGCCCCACCAACTCCCGTCGATGCGGCCTGACCTGCACGGACAGCAGCGCTTCAAGCCCTCGGCCGAGCTTGGCCGGATCGAGCCGCAGCTGATGCCCGAGGATCACGCCCGACCGTCGCAACCGGGTCACCCGGTCGAGACAGGTCGACGGCGCGACCCCGACCAGCGCGGCGAGGTCGCGATACGTCATCCGGGCGTCGTTCTGCAGCAGCCGCAACAGATGAAGATCGACCGGGTCCAGTACGACGGATTCAGCCATTCGCCGAACGTAGCACGGCGCTGTCTCCCGATGGCCCGGTGCTTGTTCACTCTTCCCGCATGGAGTCCACGAGAGCTCTGGCCACCGAAGCCGTGCACGCCGGCCGCGACGACCTCGCCCGGCAGGGCCTGCACGCCCCGCCCATCGACCTGTCGACCACCTACCCCTCGTACGACAGCCGCCGCGAGGCCGCCCGCATCGACGCCTTCGCCACCACCGGCGCCGCACCCGAGGGCCCGCCGGTCTACGGCCGCCTGGGCAATCCCACCGTCGCCCGCTTCGAGACCGCCCTGGCCCGGCTGGAGGGCACCGACTCCGCGGTCGCCTTCGCCAGCGGGATGGCCGCGCTGAGCGCGGTCCTTCTCGTACGGGCCTCACTGGGCCTGCGCCATGTCGTCGCCGTCCGCCCGCTGTACGGCTGCAGCGACCACCTGCTCACCGCCGGCCTGCTCGGCTCCGAGGTGACCTGGACCGACCCGGCGGGCGTCGCGGACGCCCTGCGCCCGGACACCGGCCTGGTGATGGTCGAGTCCCCGGCCAATCCGACCCTCGCGGAGATCGACCTGCGCGCGGTGGCCCACGCCTGCGGCTCGGTTCCGCTGCTCGCGGACAACACCTTCGCGACCCCGGTCCTCCAACGTCCCGCCTCGCTGGGCGCCCGTCTGGTCCTGCACAGCGCGACCAAGTACCTCGGCGGCCACGGAGACGTCATGGCGGGTGTGGTCGCCTGCGACGAGGAGTTCGCCGGCCGGTTGCGGCAGATCCGCTTCGCCACCGGCGGCATCCTCCACCCGCTCGCCGGCTACCTGCTCCTGCGCGGCCTGGCGACCCTGCCGGTGCGGGTGAAGGCGGCCTCCGCGAACGCGGCCGAATTGGCCCGGCGCCTTGCCGCCGACCCGCGCGTCACCCGCGTCCACTATCCCCGCATCGGCGGCGCGATGGTCGCCTTCGAGGTGGCGGGCGACCCCCACGATGTCATCGCCGGCGTCCGCCTGATCACCCCGGCGGTCAGCCTGGGCAGCGTGGACACCCTCATCCAGCACCCGGCGTCGATCAGCCACCGGATCGTCGACGCGGAGGACCGGCGGGGCGCCGGGGTGAGCGACAGGCTGCTGCGGCTTTCGGTGGGCCTGGAGGACGTGGACGATCTCTGGACCGACCTGGACACGGCGTTGGGGGTGCGTGCGAACGCCTTGAGGGGCGCGGAGGCGTGCCCGTCCGCGGCTCCACCGCGGGAGGCGACCAGCCGCGACGAACCAGCGGCCGCCGCCCCCGCCACCACCCCTACGGCGCTTCGGCGTTACTGAACCCCAGGGCGCCCTCCGACACCCCCGCGTCGACGTCCAGCCGCGCCGTGATCACCAGGGTCCCCTCCTCGACCTGATAGTCGAGGGGGAGGCCCAGCCCCCGCATCGCCGCGACCATCCCGGTGTTGGACGCCTGCGTCACCGCATACACACTCGCGCACCCCGCCGAGACAGCCATCCCCACCAGGCGCCGCAGCAACTCGCCCCCGATCCCGCGCCCCTGCCACTTGTCCTCGACCAGCAGCGCGACCTCGGTCTCGTCGCCGTCCCAGAGCAGATGCCCCAGCCCGACCACCCGCCCCGACGCCGTCTGCACCGCGAGCGTCCGCCCGAAGCGGGGGCTGAGCAGATGGTTCAGATAGCGGTCGGCGTCCCCGACCGGCCCGTGGTACCGCATCCCCAGCGTCCGCGCCGAGCACCGCTCATGCATCTCCTTCGCGGCCTCCAGGTCACGCGGATCGGCCCGCCGCACGGTGATCTCGTTGCCCTCGGGCAGCGTCAGCACGTCCTCGCCGTGCGGCACCCGCGGCCCGAGCCGGGCATCCAGCTCCACCAGCGCCCGCGCCCGGGCGAACTCGGTCGGGGTGAACGGCAGATACGGCCGCTCCACGGTGATCACTCCACCTTCCGGCGCCCGCAGCCGCATCACGGTGTCCTCCAGAACTCCCTCCACCGGCACACCCTCCGGCTTCCGGCCGCCGCCGACCGGCGTCCCCGGTAGCTGACGGATGGTGCACCGACCGAGCAACTGCCGCAGCACCAGCGGCAGTTCCGCCGCGTCCAGGGCGGTGCGGGCGGCCAGGCCGAGCACTCGGGTCGGCGCGTCCACCAGGTCGTGGGCGTCGGCCCGCTCGATCCAGGTGTCGGAACCGCCGGCCCGCTCCACCACCCGGGTGAGCTCGGAGGCCATCAGCTCGCCCGGAGCCCGCAACAGGAACTCGTCCACCGTGCCCTCGGCCAGCGGATGCGTCTGCAGGCTCAGGATGTCGACCCGCAGCCCGGCGAGCGCCGTGCACAGCTCCGCCAACGAACCCGGTTCGTCCCGCACCGTCGTCCGCATCCGCCACAGCGCGCTCGCGGCGGGCACGCTCGCCGGAGCCGACGACGACGCGGACGGCCCGGCCTGCTGCTCGTGCGGCAGCCGCCGGGCACCGGTATCGCCCGTCGGCGGCGCATGACCGGGGCGGCGTGACCACCACGTCTGGAACACCGTGGTGACCCCGGTGAGGTTCTTCCGCCACTGCCGCACGGGACGGCCGTGCGCCGCTCGCGTCACATCAGACATGTCTCGACTCATGCAGCCACTGTGAAGGAAGGGTGTTGCGTGATCACGAACGCTTTGTGACTGATCGGTAAAGCGTGCTTATGCTCCTTTTGTTGATTTTTCTATGGCTGTGTCAGTGTGCTGTGCAGCCGCCGGGCCTGAGCCACCAGCCGGGAGGAACCGCGCCGGTCCGCCGTCTGCGCCAGATGGGGTATCTCGCCGCGCGCACCGGACCGCTCGGCGCACTCCGCGGCCACCGCCACCAGTTCCCCGAGCCCGCGGACCGACGCCCCGGTGCCGCCGGTCGGGAGCTCGGCGAACAGGACCGGCAGACTGTGCCGCAGCATCTCCCAGATGGTGGTGTTGGCCCCGGAGGCCGCCGCCGTCCGCGCGGACTCCGCGAGCCGTGACGGCTTCACGGCCCCACTCCGTACGAGCTGCCCGAGGTCCGCGCCCAGGAGCGCCGTATCGAGCTGCCCGCGCGCCGCCAGCGTCAGCAGCGCGTCCACGGCGGCGAGCCGGTCCTCCGGATGCCTGGCTCCGAGCCCGTACGCCACACAGAGGTGTACGGCCTCGCCCGCCTCGCCGCCGGACTCGGCGAGGTGCGGAAGGACGGAGGCGGCACCCCGGTCGTCGTCCACAGCGGTGCCGGAGAGGTCCCGCACGAGGCGGACGGCGACCAGCTCGCGCTGCTCGGGGAGCAGGGCGACCCAGTGCTGCCGTATCCCGTCGCTCCAGTGGTGGCAGTACCGCCATTCGCCGAACGCGTCGGACGCGCCGCCCAGCGACCTGAACCCGGCCGGGAAGTCCTGCTCCGGCGACGGATGTTCCCCGACCTGGACGAGGATGCGGGACCCCGAGGTCCGCCGCCGTGACGGAGGCAGGGCCGGGGTTCCGGTCGTGAGCCACTGGGCCAGCCGTGTCGCTTCCGGGGTGCCGAGGGCACCGGCACGTTCGGCGGCGGCCAGGGCGGCCGCACGGTCACCACGCCGGACCCTCAGCAGTGCCTGCGCGAAGTCGGACGCCGCGACCCGGGCGCCGAGCCGTCGGTACTCGTCGAGACGGTCCACCAGTTCGTCCGGATCCAGCAGCCCCGTGCTCCAGGTCGGCGTCGACAGCAGGAACGGAAGCGGGTCCGTACGCATCCGGTACGCCACTTCCCACAGACGGATGTCGAAGGTGTGGACGAGGGCGCTGTGGAGACAGCCGCGGGCCGGGCTCTCCTGTCGCGCCGACGCCCGGAGTGTCTCGGTGTGCACCCGTCCCCGGAGCGTCGCGAGCAGGAGGTCGAGGCCGTCCTCGGCGTCGAGGACCCTGTTGGCACGGCTGAAGTGGTCGTCCGGATGAAGGACGTACTCCGGATCGGCGGTGTTCCACCAGCGCCGGGTCACCACCGGCGCGAGAGCCTCCAGGAGCGCGTCACGGTCGCGGTGGGCATGGCGCACCAGGCCGTCCAGGGTCCGCTCGAAGGCCGCCACACCGGGCTCGGAGGCGAGCGCCGCCCCCACCTCCTCGGCGGCCTCGACGGGGGTCGCCGGGGCCGGGAGCAGACGGGCCGGTCGAGGTGCGGGCGGCAGGACCTCCTCGTAGGCGGCGGGCTCGGCGACGAGGGGCGAGGCGCCCAGCACCTCGGCCGCACGTGCGCGCAGCCCGGGGATCAACTGCTCCGCGGCGACGCCCAGTTCGGCCCTGGCCCCGGCGTCGGCGAGCTTTCTCAGATGCCGCTCCACCAGCTTGAGCGCCCGCTCCTGCACTTCCGAGTCCTCGTGCCCGAAGGCCCGCGCCACCGAGGGCAGCAGTTCGTCGGCCGTCCCCGCGTCCCGGGCCAGCACCTTGCCCAGCAGCACGAGCTGTGCGCGCACCAGCTTCTTCTCCGTGCGGAACAGCACCGCTGACGACATGTCCCCCAGCTGCCGTGCCGTCAGTCCACCGTCGAGGACGAGGCCGGCCAGCACCGACTGGGCGTACGACGCGACGGGGGAGACCGCGTCGGCGGTCAGGGCCAGCCAGTCGGCGGTCCGCTCGCTCCGTTCCTCCTCAGTGAGGTCGAGGAGCTTCAACAGCCGTAGGAACACCCGGTTCTCGGTGGTCGTCCCGCCTCGCAGCAGACGCGCCACACAGGCGTCGACCATCACCTTGCGCTCCAGAACCCCCTCGGTGGTGAGCCCGGCCAGCGCTCCCGTCCAGGTGTCCGGTCCGTCGCCGGCGGGCCATTCGAGCATGCCGCCGACGCCGTTCGTCTCGAAGAGCGCGGCCACGAGCTGCGGCAGGTGCGGGTCCTGGCGCAGACGGTCGCGCAGCGTGCCGCCGCGCTGGTGGGCCCACGAGATGTGCCCGACCCAGCCCTGCACATACGCCTCCGTGGTCGGCACCGGACACCCCGACAGCCGTACCAGACCGGCCATCAGGTCATACGGCACCGGGGACGTGGCCGGGCGCTCGGCGAGGCGGTGGGTCAGATCGGCCAGCCACTGGGGGGAGCGGTCCCCGAGGAGGCGCAGCAACAGGGCGGACGAGGTCTGCGACCAGCGCATGTCGGCCGCGGCGATCCAGGTGGCGACGGCCGCCGCGCCGGTCTGGCAGGCGACCCCGGCCGCGAAGAGAGGCGGGTAGGCGCGACGGGCGCCCGCCTCCCAGGGGGACGCCCGCAGTTCCTTGCGGAGCGCTTGCAACTCGGGGAGGACGGAGCGCCGTTCGCCGTCCGTCATCTCGTCGAGCAGACCGATCACCTCGGGTGTCCGCCCCGCCCGTACCGCGTCCATCAACGCGCTCATCGCACACCCCCGTCGACTCCAGCCGACTCCCGCTCCACCGCGGCGCCCCGCCGCACCATCCGCACCGCCAGCGCGTGCTTGCACGGTCCGCGCCCGCCCCGGTACCTCGCCCACCAGGCGCAGCTGCAGCTGAGGACCCCTGTCTCGTCCCGCACCCGGTGCACATGCCCGTCCTCGGCCGTCACCGTCCCGATCGCGCCGTCCAGGGCGACCGCGCCCGCGGCCACCAGCACCCTCGCCGAGCGCAGTCTGGGGTTGTGGCGCTCCACGCGCTCGGCGTCATAGGGCAGTTCGCGGTGGAAGTAGGCCGCCTCCGCGGTGTCGTACCCGACGCGGCCCGAGGTGCCCAGGCGGACCAGGGCCGCCCGGACCCGCTCCGTCGTGAGCCCGGAGGAGGCGGCCAGGTCGGCGATGTCGATGCGGGGCTCCCAGGCGAGCAGGACGGAGACGAGCTCCGCGTCCTCGGCGGCCTCGTCCGTGGCCAGCGCGTCGAGGACGCCGCCCTCGCCGGAGAAGCCGCGCGAGGCGTCCGGCGAGAGGGTGAGCGTGAGCCGCATGCCCGGCAGGACGCCCTCCCAGGCGCTCGCCGCGGAGTCGGCACCGGTGACGGCGGGGCCGTAGACCCGTAGGGCGGTGGCGTGACGCAGCACTCGCTGGAGGGCGATCAGCCGTTCCGGGCCGGGCAGGCAGACCGCGCCCGGCACCGCCCGCGTGGTCGGCCGCAGACCACGCCCCGCGGGAACCACCCACCGCGGACCGGACTGCGCGCCCCGCCCACCCCCGTGGGGCAGGGAGCGCAGGAACCGGACGGCCTCGGCGGCCGGCAGCTCGGCCCGCAGGTCGAAGTCGGCCGCGATGACCTGGGACTCCGCGAAACCACGCAGCCAGCGGTCGGGCAGCGGCACCTTCTTCTCCACGACCGGACCGTCCAGCGTGGTCACCGCCAACTCCTCGGGGCCGACCCGCAGATGGAGCGGGTCGTCCGAGCCGATACGGGAAAGCGCCTCACGCAGGGGGTTGTTGACGTCGACGTTGGTGGTGCCGTGGCCCACCTCGTCGCCGTCCAGGCCCTCGGCCAGCACGTCCAGACGGGCGTACACCCCGCCGCAGCCCGAGAAGGACTCGAAGCGCAGCCGGTCGCCGTTGCCCGTCACCACCGGGTCCAGGGAGGCGCGCAGCCGGCGCTGGTGGTAACGCGCGGCGGCCACGTCCGCCACGGCGAGCAGCCCCGCCGAGGCCACCTGAGGGGAGGTCAGGAAGCCTGCGAAGAAGCGGGGATGGTCCGCCGCGCCGGTGGGCGTCGCTCCCCGCGAGGTCTCGAGTCCCAGACGTCGCCCGCTCGCCGACGACTCCAGCACGGAGGGTCGGCGATAGGCCACGGTCTGCAAAGATCGCGTCATGGGAAAACCGTAGAGGCGACCACTGACAATCGGTCCCGACCTGCGAAGACGTGCTGTCGGCGGGGCAGTTCGCCAAGGCACGGCAGGGCCGCGCGCCGGGGGATGACGCCGGTGCGCGGCCCTGCTTCGAGAGTACGGGAGTTACTGGCCGACGCGGCCCGGTTGCAGCGTCCGCGTGAACAGCACGGTGCCGTCGTACTCGCGCAGACGGACCGTCAGCTCGCCGCTGTCGCCGTCGATGTCGACCTCGCCGAAGAACTGGTAGCCGTCGGCGGGCGACACGTTCGAGGCGGTCGGCGCCTTGACGAACACCCGGTCGGGGCCGAACGTGCCGTCGAGCGCGTTGGCCGGGAAGGCGCCGGCGTTCAGCGGGCCGGAGACGAACTCCCAGAACGGCTCGAAGTCCTTGAACGCGGCCCGCGAGGGGTCGTAGTGCTGTGCCGAGGTGTGGTGGACGTCCGCCGTCACCCACACCGTGCCGGTGATCCTCCGGTGCTTGATGAACCGCAGCAGCTCGGCGATCTGCAGCTCACGGCCGAGCGGTGCGCCGGGGTCGCCCTGCGCGACGGCCTCGTAGTTCGGCCTGCCCTCGACGGGGTCGGGCACGACCAGCCCCAGCGGCATGTCGTTGGCGATCACCTTCCACACCGCGCGGGACTTCGCGAGCTCCCGCTTGAGCCACTCCAGCTGCTCACGGCCGAGGATGCCCACCGGGTCGGTGGTCTGGTCGTCCGGGGAGTTGGCGTTGCGGTAGGTCCGCATGTCGAGCACGAACACGTCCAGCAGCGGACCGTGGCCGACCTTGCGGTAGATCCGGCCGTCGGGGCGCCCGCTGATCGTCGAGATCGGGAAGTACTCCGAGAACGCCTGCCGTGAGCGCACCGCCAGGTCGTCGAGCCTGGTGCCGGCCGGGTAGGGGGTGCCGGTGCCGATGACCTCGCCCGGGTACCAGTTGTTGCGGACCTCGTGGTCGTCCCACTGGATGATGTTGGGCACCTGGGCGTTGAAGCGGCGCAGCGCCGCGTCGAGCAGGTTGTAGCGGAAGTTGCCCCGGTAGTCGTCGAGGGTCGTCGCGACGTGCGACTTCTCCTCGGTGGTGATGCTCCGGTAGACGCTGCCGTCGGGCAGCGTCGCGGTGGCGGAGATGGGGCCGTCGGCGTAGATGTTGTCGCCGCTGCACAGGAAGAAGTCGGGGTCGACCTTCGCCATGGCGTCGAAGATGCGGTAGCCGCCGATCGACTCGTTGATGCCCCAGCCCTGTCCCGCCAGATCACCGGACCACACGAACTTCACGCCCTTGCGCCGCCTGACCGGCGCGGTGCGGAACGTGCCGGTCACCGGTTCGCCGGTACGGCGCGGGTCGTCGGGGTCGGCCAGCAGCACCCGGTAGTGGATCTGCTCACCGGCGGGCAGTCCCCGCAGCCGGGTGGTGCCGGTGAAGTCCGAGTCCGCGCCTAGATGATCGATTCCAAGGGGTGCCCGTAGAGACGTGAACGAGGGTGTCCAAGATCGTTGTGTGACGAACAACCTGGACACCCTCGCGAC
>NZ_JBEXCS010000116.1:0-27661 GCF_040605395.1 Streptomyces sp. NPDC005648
TCAGGCGAGTACTTCGACGTCCCCAACGGGAACTCCTGTCCTATGGATCATCACGATCCAATGATCAGGGTGTCCACGCTCAAGGGGAAACGCCCTACATCGACCCCTCTTTCACCGCCTCCGGGCAGACCGACACCGTCCAGGCGTGGGCGTTCGTCGACAGTGAGTGGCCCGACACGGCGTTCTACAAGCCCGCCGCGTCAACTCCCGGCCCTCTGCACGTGGGTTACACGGACTGGACCTCCGACGTGTCCACCAACCGCGCCCTGTTCCAGACGAGCATCCACAGCAACATCTGGGGCGCGAAGGACGTCATCTCCTCCAACATCTCCTTCTATGAGAACTGGTCGGCCTCCTGCGCCAAGGAGGAAGTCGACCTGTGGCACACCGGCTCCATCTCTTCAGGCACCACCTGGAACAACACGCACAGCTCCAGCGATCCCGACAAGAAGTTCTGGTTCAGCAAGGTCGACACCCAGACGGTCGCCCACGGCTGGTCCACCTCTTGCGGCCCAGCCGACGTCACCTTCGACATCACCTCACTGATGCAGCAGGCCGCCGACAGCAAGTGGTCGAAGGCCACCTTCGGCCTGCGTGCCGCTGACGAGAGCAATGACCTGGCCTGGAAGCAGTTCAGCAAGCAGGCCACCATCACCACCACCTACGACCACACCCCCAACACCCCCACCTCGCTGACCACCGCCCCGAGCACCAGCTGCACGGCCACCACGCCCACCTCGCTGGGCCTAGGTGACGTGACCCTGCGGGCCGGAGTCTCCGACCCGGACGGCACCACCAGCCCGCTCACCGCCAACTTCACGCTGAAGAACATGTCGAGCGGCACCACCTACACCCGCGCGATCAACGCCACCAGCAGCACTACCGCCAGTACCCTCTACTCCCACACCAGCAGCTCCGGCCCCTTCCAGGCGCTCACCGCGAAGACCGAGTTCGCCTGGTACCTGACCGTCACCGACCAGCACCTGACAAGCAGTCAGTCCAAGACCTGCCACTTCTACTACGACCCCACTGCACCCGGCGCCCCCACCGTCGCCCCGGTCACCTCCACCACCAGTCAGTGCTCCGAGCTCACCGACAGCCCGTCGGGCGACAGCCTCTGCATAGTGGGAACCTCGGCAAGCTTCACGATCACGGACACCAACACCACGACGGCGCCCGGCAGTTACCGCTACCAGCTCAACGGCGGCAACCCGGTCAGCGTCACCGCCTCGAGCTCCAGCCCCTACACCGCCACCATCTCGCTCAAGCCGACCACCCAGACCGACGTCCTGACCGTCACCGCCGTCGGAACCAGCGGCAACATCGGTGACACCTACGACTACCGGTTCGTCGCCGGAGCTCCGGCCACGGCCTCCGACGACGACCTCAACGGCGACGGCAACGCCGACCTGCTGACCGTCGGCGGCAAGAACTCCCTGCCCGCCGGGCTCTGGCAGGCCACCGGCACCGGCAGCGGGAAGATCAACGCCGCCGCCCGGAACATCGGCATCGACGGCAACGGGGTCAACACCACCCAGACCGCCACCTCCTACACCGGCACCCAGACCATCACCGGTCACTTCTTCACCGGAGCCGGCTTCAACGACATCCTCGACTACGGCTACGACACCTCCACCGGGGCAGTCAGCGGCGAAATCCTGCGCGGCCAAGGCGACGGCACCGACCTCCAACCCGTCGACTCTCTGCCCGTCACCAACTCCACCGGAGTCTTCGCCCAGACCACTACGACCTTCAACGAAGACGGCACGACCACCGACACCACCACACCCGCCACCTCCATCGCCACCGGCGGCGGTCTGTACTACACGGTCAACGGCGAAACGCCCACGGGCTATCCGGACCTCCTGCTGGTCCTCAACGGCTCGCTGTACGACGAGAACTCGGTACCCGGAGCCGGCCTGTACCCCGGTGCCGACCAGGCCACCGACCTGGCCGACTACAACCCCTACTGCCTCGCCCAGAACACCAGCACCACCACCAGCTGCACCACCGGCTGGAGCGGCTGGACCATCACCAGCACCCTTGACGCGAGCGGCCTGCCGGAGCTGTTCGCCCGCGACACCAGCACCGACACCAGCGACCCCTCCCACGGACAGCTCTGGTACCTCAGCCCCGCCAACCTCCAGACCCTGTCCTACGACGCCCTCTCCAACGGCGCCACCGATACCACCCTCACCTCCATCGAGGCCGCCGCCTCCGGCTGGGACTCCGTCAGCCAGCCCACCCTCCAATCCGCCGACATCAACAACGACAACACCCCCGACCTGTGGACCATCAGCAGCACTGGCACCGCCACCGCTCATGAGATGACCCTTTCCGGCGCCACTGCCACCTTCAGCACCCCCACCGGCCAGGCTCTGAGCACCGACACCCACGACTGGCCCCTCAACGACTACGACACCACCGCGCTCACCGCCGACGACGCGGCCACCAGTGCGATCACCCTCACCGGTACCAGCGGCGTCACCGCACCCGACGGCGGACTCTTCGACCCCGATATCGCACTCGCCTCTGGTGACCATGACTATCTGCAGGGCAGCAAGGCCCTGGATCTGACCAAGTCGTTCACCGTGTCGACCTGGGCCAACCCCAACGCCTACGGCGGCGCGGTGCTCTCACAGAGCGGCAGCGCCGACTCCGGGATCCTGCTCCTGCCCACCAGCGACGGCTGGCAGTTCAGCCTCAACACCGGCGCCGGCACCGCCTGGAACTTCGACACCATCACCGGCGGCACCGTCCACCTCGGCACCTGGGCCCACCTGACCGCCACCTATGACAAGACCACCGGCGTGATGAACCTCTACGTCGACGACGTCTTCGTCGCCACCGGCAACCACACCGCCCCCAGCACCGGAGCCAGCGGCAACTTCCAGCTCGGAGACGCCCTGAACGCTTCCGCCCGCACCGACTACTACAGCGGCGAACTCGCCCGCATCCGCACCTGGACTGGCTCCGTCGTACCCCCAGCCCAGCCCTACACTCCCGCCGGCTACCACCAGTGCCGTCACACCCACCCGCATCCTCGACACCCGCTCCAGCAGCGGCCTGACCTACACGTCCGGCGTCACCGCGGGCGCCAGCACGGTCGCCTCCGACTCCGTCACCCACCTGAAGATCGCGGGCGACACCGTCACCACACCGGTCAGCGGGGCACCCACCACGATCCCCAGCACCGTCACCGCAGTCGCCGTCGACGTCACGGCCACCGCCGAGACCGACCACGGCTACGTCACCACCTACGCCGACGGCACCCAACGCCCCATCACCTCATCCACCAACTTCACCGCCAGCACCACTCGGACCGGCTACCAGATCGTCCCGGTGGGTAACGACGGCAAGATCGACCTCTACACCCACCTCGACAGCAGCAGCGGCACCGCCGCCCTGATCGTCGACGTCACCGGCTACTTCGCCAGTGACGCCACCCTCACTGGCGACCAGACCTACACACCGCTGACCAGCCAGGTCCGTGCCTTGGACACCCGCTCCAGCATCGCCCACACCAGTCTGACCACCACCGGCACCGTGGCCGCCGGCACCAACTTCACCCTCCAGGTCACCAGCCTGAACGGCATCCCCAGCAACGCCACCGCCCTCGCCGTCAACCTCGCCGCCGCCAACGCCGCTGGAACCGGCTTCCTCCAGGCCTACGCCACCGGGTACGCCCCCACCGCCGACACCAGCCTCAGCTTCACCAGCGGCAACGCGATCGCCTCGCTCTCCGGCGACGTCCCCATCGGCACCTCCGGAACTATCACCATCTCCGTGCACGGCAACGCCACCGCAGTACTGGCCGACATCTCCGGCTACTACACCACCAGCACAACAGGCCAGAAGTTCCACACCCTCAACCCCACACGTCTCGTCGACACCCGCAGCGGCATCGGAGGAAGCAGCAGCGCCGTAGCCGCCCTCGGCACCTACACCTTGACCGGCAGCACCACGCAGCAGGTCACCAGTGCCGCCGCCCCCACCATCGCCGCCATGCTCACCGTCACCGGCCCCACTGGTAGCGGCTACGCCATCGCCTACCCCACCGCTGGAGGTAAGCCCGCCACCAGCAGTCTCAACTGGGGCACCGGCGACACTCTCGCCAACCTCACCCTCACTCCCATCGACGCCAACGGCCAGATCAGCATCTACAACAACAGCGACGGCACCGCCGACTTCATAGTCGACTCCAGCGGCTACTACGTCTGACCAACCCAGCCCGCTGAAAGGGTGGGTATTTCCAAGAGGTCGAAGGCCCCTCACCGTGAGGTGAGGGGCCTTCTTCCATGCGTGGTTACAGGCTTTCAACGACATACCATCCGCGGTCAGTTGGGTGGCAGCGCGAGCCTCGGCGTCTCGTACTTCGGCGGTCGCGAGTAACCGAGCAGCCAGCCGTACCGCGGCGACAAGTGCTCTTCGGCGAGCCGGAACACGCCGTAGTACGCGAAGGTCGCGACCGGCGTCAGGACGCCCGTGACCGCGGCGGCGTCAAGGGCGAGGCCGTGGCGCAGTGCGACAGCGACAAGCCAGCCGCCGGCGGCCGGGACCCCAGTGCGTACCAGCGAGGTGAAGAGGTTGTTCATGGACTCTTGCTCCTTGGCTGATGGGAGGGTCAGGAGAAGAGCCGGAGCCAGCTCTCGGGGCCGGGGTAGCCGTCGGCGTCGGAGCCGGTCCACTTCTGGGCGTGCTGGAAGTCGACGACGTTGAGGCGGTCCGCCTCGTCCCAGTCGCGGGACGGGCCGACGCGGTAGTACTTGCCGTAGCCCTTGCGCACAGAACCGTCTCCTCGGTCCAGCACAGCTGGCGCGCCCACAAAGCGTCCACGCACACTCCGGGCATCCCTCAGGGCCGTTTCCTGAACGAGCCGTTTCTCCCGCACCCCGGCCGGGCGGCGGCCATAGGCCCCGGGGGCCGAGTGACAAACTGATCGCCCACCGCAAGTCACAGGGTAAGCATACCTAATTTGCCAGAGTTCCATGGCCACGCTCGCGAGAATTAAACAATTCGCAGGACTGAAACGAGATTCGCCTTGGAGTCGTTCCTGGAGTGCAAACATGAGACCTACGCATCGCAGATGCGCAAGGCAATCTTGGCCCCAGCCGGGCCCCATCTGGCCCTCACACCAACTGACGGAGTGGTGGTTTAGACCACCTATCGGTCAAGGAAAAGAAAAAACCCAGGTCACAGCAGTGAATCCAGAGGTTCTTCAGAGCCCCCTGTCGGATTCGAACCGACGACCTACGCATTACAAGTGCGTTGCTCTGGCCATCTGAGCTAAGGAGGCGTGCACGGGTGCGGGATGCCGCGTGCTCGTGCAGTGTACCCAGGTCCCAGGGGCCCCCTGTCGAAAATTTCCGCGAAGTTCACATGCCTTCGGGTACTGACATACGGCTGAACGCCAGGTACCGTCCTGTGCCAGTTCACCCTCGTGGACTACACCACCACCTTCCTACAACGGATCGTCCGGCACGTTCCTGCCGGTAGAAGGGGGCCCATCACCATGGCCACTGTCTCGTTCGACAAGGCGACCCGGATCTACCCGGGCACCGAGAAGCCCGCCGTCGACCAGCTCGACATCCACATCGAGGACGGCGAGTTCCTCGTACTGGTCGGCCCGTCCGGCTGCGGAAAGTCCACCTCGCTCCGGATGCTCGCGGGGCTCGAGGACGTCAACGGCGGCGCCATCCGCATCGGTGACCGCGACGTCACGCACCTCCCCCCGAAGGACCGGGACATCGCCATGGTGTTCCAGAACTACGCGCTGTACCCGCACATGACCGTCGCCGACAACATGGGCTTCGCCCTGAAGATCGCCGGCGTCAACAAGGCGGAGATCCGCAAGAAGGTCGAGGAGGCCGCGAAGATCCTCGACCTCACGGAGTACCTGGACCGCAAGCCGAAGGCCCTCTCGGGTGGTCAGCGTCAGCGTGTCGCCATGGGCCGCGCCATCGTGCGTGAGCCCCAGGTGTTCCTCATGGACGAGCCGCTGTCCAACCTGGACGCCAAGCTCCGTGTGTCGACCCGTACGCAGATCGCCTCGCTGCAGCGCCGTCTCGGCATCACCACCGTCTACGTCACCCACGACCAGGTCGAGGCCATGACGATGGGCGACCGGGTGGCGGTCCTCAAGGACGGTCTGCTCCAGCAGGTCGACTCGCCGCGCAACATGTACGACCGCCCGGCAAACCTCTTCGTCGCCGGCTTCATCGGCTCCCCGGCCATGAACCTGGTCGAGGTCCCGATCACCGACGGCGGCGTGAAGTTCGGCAACAGTGTCGTCCCGGTCAACCGTGAGGCGCTGAAGGCCGCGACGGACAGGGGCGACAAGACGGTCACCGTCGGTGTCCGCCCGGAGCACTTCGACATCGTCGAGGAGAACGGCGCCGCCGCCTCCGCCCTGTCCAAGGACACCGAGGACAAGCCGGCCGGTCTCGCGGTCTCCGTGAACGTCGTCGAGGAGCTCGGCGCCGACGGCTACGTCTACGGCACCGCCGAGGTCGGCGGCGAGACCAAGGACCTGGTCGTCCGTGTCGAGGGCCGCCGCGTCCCGGAGAAGGGCTCCACGCTGCACGTCGTGCCGCGCCCGGGCGAGACCCACGTGTTCTCGACCTCCACGGGCGAGCGCCTCACCGACTGAGCCGCCGGCAACTTCGGAAACCTCCGACCAGGGTGAATTCGCCCCGGTTGACAAGAAGGGCCCCGCGACCAGCTGCGGGGCCCTTCTCGCTGTCGACAAATACCCCGGCAGACCGGTCATTTCGAGCGGTGTACGTCAACGGCGTACCCCAGAAGAGGCACCAGTTCATCCCCCGAACCGGTGACTAAATGTCGCCAAATCATTACCGGGCGCTACCCTCACTCGCGTGAAGCACTCCACTAGCCAACAGACGCGACGCGGCCGGGGCCCCGCCCGCCGGATCGGCCGCACACTCGCCCTTGTCCTGCCCGTCGTCCTGGTGCTCTCCGGGACCCTCGCGGTCACCCGGGTCAACTGGACGGGGAGCCCGTCCAAGTCGGTGCTCACCGCCTCCGACGCGATCGACGACGCGAAGCCCGGCGTCGCCGTGGCGGCGGTCCACCGTGCCCCGCAGGACGTCCTGCGCGACCAGCTGCTGTCCGAGCTCCAGCACAAGAACCCGGGCGTCGTCCTCACGCACCTCCAGGAGGCCGTGAACGAGCGCCCCTCGCTGGCCGGCCACTGCACCGCCATCGCCCGCGCCCTGGGCCGTGCGGCGGCGCGTGTGTACGGCGCGCCGCGCGCGCAGTCGTACGCCCGCCCCGTCTGCGACACGTCCTTCGCCTCCGGGGTCGCCGCCTCACGCGGCTGACCCCGCCGCCCGCGCCCTCCCCCGGACCGGTTCGGAGGAGGGTAACGGCTGCACAAGGAACGGTTCCTGGCGTAAGCCGCGAGCGGGACGCCCCGTACAGTTTCGGTCATGACCCATCCGACCGCTGCGTCCCGCCCCGTGCAAGCCGTCGTCCTGGCCGGAGGCCAGGGCTCACGGCTGCGTCCGTACACCGACGACCGGCCCAAGCCGATGGTCGAGATCCCCGGCACGGGGACGCCGATCATCGGCCATCAGCTCGTCTGGCTGGCCGAGGAGGGGGTGACCGACGTCGTGGTCAGCTGCGGGCATCTCGCCGAGGTGCTGCAGGACTGGCTGAAGACGGCGGACCTCCCGGTGAACGTCACCACGGTCGTCGAGACCGAGCCGCTGGGCCGCGGTGGCGGCCTCAGGTACGCCGCCGCGCATCTGCCCCACCCCGACCGGCCCTGGTACGCCACCAACGGCGACATCTGGACCCGCTTCTCGCTGCGGGACATGGCCGACTTCCACACCGAGCGGGACGCGGTGGCGACCCTCGCGCTGGCCCGCCCGCGCATCCCCTGGGGCGCGGTGCAGACGGACGGCTTCGGACACATCACGGACTTCATCGAGGCCCCGCCGTCCACGTTCGAGATCAACGCCGGTGTGTACGTCTTCTCCCCCGCGTTCGCCGGACTGCTCCCGGAGCGCGGCGACCACGAGCGTACGACCTTCCCCCACCTGGCCCGTGAGCGGCGCCTGGCGGGCTTCCCGATCCCGCAGGGGGCGTACTGGCGGGCCATCGACACGGCGAAGGACCTGACCGAGGCCGCGAAGGAACTGGCGGCCCTGGGACGGTAGGAGGCCCCCTTACGCCTGCACCGCCGAGAGGAGTCCGCTCCTCCGACGCCGAAAGGTCCCGTACATCCGCTGTACGGGACCTTTTTCGTGGGCCGGTGTCTCTGCGTCTCAGCCGGTGGGTGTGCCCAGGATGTCGCCCACCGGCCTGGTTACCCCAACAGGCCGCCCACCAGGCCCGGCTGTCCGGAGGAGGAGCCTCCGGAGCCGGTGCCGCCGGTCGAGCCGGTGCCGCCCGTGGAGCCGCCGGACGTGGGGCCTGAGGTGGTGCTGGGGGCGCCGCCGCCGGACGGGGAGGTGTGCCGGCGCGGGGTCTGGCCCGCGGTGCCCTGCGTCTGGCTGGGGGCGCCGCCCGTCGCCGTGCTGCTCGGGACCGTCGCCTTGCCCGTGGGGGTGGCCGTGGCGCGGTGGGTGGGTGTGTGCGAGGTCGACGGGGACTGGCTGCGGGGCTCCTGCGGGAGTGGGGAGCCGGGCAGTTCGTTGCGCGGGGCCTCGCCCGGGCCGGGCACGACCACCCGGTCGGCGTCGCGGACCGCGCCGCCGAGCAGGGAGCCGACGAGGAGCGTGAGGCCGACCACGATCGCCGTGACGAGGGCGCCGCGGCGCAGGACGTAGGCCCGCAGGTCCCAGATGTCGGCGCGGGGGCCGAGCCGCCGCCAGGCGCTGCCCGCGAGACGGCCGTCGACGGAGTAGACGGGGGCGCCCGCGATGATCAGCGGGGACCAGGCGGCGAGGTAGATGATGTCGGGGGCGTCGTAGGCGGGGACGGTCTTCCAGCTGACCGTGACGATCAGCGCGGCGGAGAGCAGGGCGCCGAAGACGGCGGCCACGCGCTGCCAGCAGCCCAGGACCGTCAGGACGCCGACGACGACCTGCGCGAAGGCGATGACGAGGCCGGAGCCGACGGGGTGGTGCAGGGCGAACTGGCGCAGCGGCTCGGCGACTTCCCACGGGTGCAGGGTGTTGAGCCACTTGACCATGGAGCCGCGCTTGCCGCCGTCGAAGTAGACGGGGTCGCAGAGCTTGCCCATGCCGGCGTAGATGGAGATGAAGCCGAGGAAGATACGGAGCGGGAGCAGGACGACGCCGAGGTTCATCCGGCGGCCGGGGTAGTAGGCGTGCCGGGCCGGGTCGTCGCCGTGCCGCCTGGAGAGCCGGCCGTCGTCCGACCCGTCCTCGCCGTACTCCTCGAACTCCTGCTCCCCGTAGGCGTGTTCCTCGTCGTAGGCGCTGCCCACGGTGCGCATGTCGGGGAGCAGTCGGGTGCCGCCGGTGTCGTCATGGCGCCGCTGGGCTCCTACGACGGGGGTCTCGACGGTCGCTTCCAACTCGTCGTAGATCTCGTCGTAGGTGCTCGTGCCGACGTCGACGCGGGGGATGACCTGCGTGGCCCCGGCGTCGCCCGCCGGTTCCTCGGGGTGCCGGACGCTGCCGCCCCGCACGGCCTGGAGCAGGCGGTGGGCGCCGGTGTCGTCGGGGGCCGACCGGCCGCTCCAGACCACGGGCCGGCGACGGGCCGCGCCCGCCCCCGGTCTGCCGACCGCGGCGCTCGCGGCGGGGATCCGGGCGGTGTCCTCGGCGGCGCCCAAGTGCCGCGCGATCCGCGGCGATTGGGCGCGGGTCGAGGCGCCGAGCTGCACGCGGAAGCTCGCATGATTGACGATGATCTGCGCCGGATCGCTCGGCACCTTCACCATGCTCAGCGCGGGAGCGTCGTCGAACCCGGAATCGAATCCCGACGAGCGGTCCCCCGTGGGTGTGCGGGGTGTTCTGGTGTCCACACTCATCTAACCGAGTGACGTGTGTTTAGGACACTGCTTTGACTCGCCGGATGTGTCCGGACTCCGTCAAGCTTGCCCGTGACGCCCGGATTGACCCGCACGGGTGAGGCCACGGACGCGTGTTCAGCCCCGCTTGCGTGCGGCCTCGTAGAGCACGATCCCGGCCGCCACACCGGCGTTCAGCGACTCCGCGCCACCCGGCATCGGGATGCGCACCCGGAAGTCGCAGGTCTCGCCGACCAGGCGGGAGAGGCCCTTGCCCTCACTGCCGACCACGATGACGACCGGGCCCGACAGGGCCCCCAGCTCGCCGATCTCGTGCTCGCCGTCGGCGGCGAGACCGACGACCACGATGCCCGCCTTCTTGTACGCCTCCAGGGCGCGGGTCAGGTTGGTGGCGCGGGCGACGGGGGTGCGGGCCGCGGTGCCGGCCGACGTCTTCCACGCGCCGGCGGTCATCCCGGCCGCGCGCCGCTCGGGCACGACGACGCCATGGCCGCCGAAGGCGGAGACGGAGCGGACGACGGCGCCCAGGTTGCGCGGGTCGGTCACACCGTCGAGCGCGACGATCAGGGGGTCCTCACCGTCGTCGTAGGCGGCGCTCGCGAGGTCCTCGGGGTGGGCGTACTCGTACGGCGGGACCTGGAGGACCAGGCCCTGGTGGTTGAGGCCGTTCGTCATGCGGTCGAGCTCGGGGCGGGGGGCCTCCATGAGGTTGATCCCACCGCGCTCGGCGGCGAGCTGGAGGGCCTCGCGGACGCGCTCGTCGTTGTCGATGAACTGCTGGACGTAGAGGGTGGAGGCCGGCACGCCCTCGCGGAGCGCCTCGACCACCGGGTTGCGGCCGACGACCAGCTCGGAGGACGACTTGCCGCCACGGCCCCGCGGCGCGGGACGGCGTACCGCCTGCTTCGCCTTGGCGTTGGCTACGCGGTTCTTCTTGTGGCCCTTGCGCATCTCGGCGGGCGGGGTCGGGCCCTTGCCCTCCAGGCCCCTGCGCCGCTGGCCACCACTGCCGACCTGCGCGCCCTTCTTGCCGGACATGCGGCGGTTGTTAGTGGCCATGACCTACCTGTTCTCTACGGAAGTACTGCGGGGAGTACGGCTGGAAGTACTGCTGATGTCTTCGTACGTCTATGCAGTGTGCCGCCCGGAGGGCCGGGCGGCACAATCGATCATCGGATCGGCGACGGGGTCAGCGCGGGCCCAGGCTCCAGCGCGGGCCCTGCGGGCTGTCCTCGATCGACAGGCCCGACTGGTTGAGCTGGTCGCGGATGGCGTCCGCGGTGGCCCAGTCCTTGCGGGACCGGGCGGCCTCGCGCTGGTCGAGGACCATACGCACAAGGGTGTCCACGACACCGTGCAGGTCCTCGCCGCGGTCGGTCTCGCCGGCCCAGTGCGGGTCGAGCGGGTCCAGGCCCAGGACGCCGAGCATGGCGCGCACCTCGGCGAGGCGGGCCACGGCGGCTTCCTTGTCGTCGGCGGCCAGTGCGCTGTTGCCCTGCCGGACGGTGGTGTGCACGACGGCGAGGGCCTGCGGAACGCCCAGGTCGTCGTCCATCGCCTCGGCGAAGGCGGGCGGCACCTCGGGGGACGGCTCCACGGGACCGGCCTTCTCCACGACCCGCTGCACAAAGCCCTCGATGCGCGCGAACGCCGACTCGGCCTCGCGCAGCGACTCCTCGCTGTACTCGATCATCGAGCGGTAGTGCGGGGTGCCGAGGTAGTAGCGCAGCACGATCGGCCGCCACGCCTTGACCATCTCGGAGACCAGCACGCTGTTGCCCAGCGACTTCGACATCTTGTCGCCGGCCATGGTGACCCAGGCGTTGTGCACCCAGTACTGGGCGAAGTCGTCGCCGAAGGCCTTCGCCTGCGCGATCTCGTTCTCGTGGTGCGGGAAGATCAGGTCGAGGCCGCCGCCGTGGATGTCGAAGGCGGAGCCCAGGTACTTGTGCGCCATGGCCGAGCACTCCAGGTGCCAGCCGGGGCGCCCGCGGCCCCAGGGCGTGCCCCAGGTCGGCTCGCCGGGCTTCGCGGACTTCCACATGGCGAAGTCACGCGGGTCCCGTTTGCCGGTCTCGCCGTCGCCCGAGGGCTGCAGGAGGTTGTCGAGCTCCTGCCTCGACAGCTCCAGGTAGCCGGGGAAGGACCGCACGTCGAAGTAGACGTTGCCGTCCGCCTCGTAGGCGTGACCGCGCTCGATGAGGCCCTGCATCATCTCGACCATCTCGGTCACATGCCCGGTGGCACGCGGCTCGTAGGTCGGGGGCAGGCAACCGAGCGCGGTGTAGCCGTCGTTGAAGGCCCGCTCGTTCTCGTAGCCGATCGACCACCACGGGCGACCCTGCTCGGCCGCCTTCGCGATGATCTTGTCGTCGATGTCCGTGACGTTCCTGATGAACGTCACGTCATAGCCGCGGTACTCGAACCAGCGGCGCATGATGTCGAAGTTGAGGCCCGAGCGGATGTGCCCGATGTGCGGGGCCGCCTGCACGGTGGCACCACAGAGGTAGATCGAGACACAACCCGGCGTGAGCGGGGTGAAGTCACGGATCTGCCGGGCGTTGGTGTCGTACAGACGAATGGTCACCACTCCAGGGTAGTGGGCGGAAGGCAGTGCCTTACGCCCGTTCCGCCCAAGGGGACGTTTTCGTGACGTCGGCCGTCAGCCGGCCCGCACCACCAGTGCCGTCGCCACCGCCATCAGCCCCTCGTCCCGCCCCGGGAAGCCGAGGCCGTCCGTCGTCGCCCCCGACACCGACACCGGTGCTCCGGCCGCCTCCGAGAGGATCTTCTGCGCCTCGTCGCGCCGCTTGCCGATCTTCGGGCGCGGGCCCACGACCTGTACGGCGATGTTGCCGATGCGGAAGCCGGCGGCCCGCACGATGCGTGCGGCCTCCGTCAGCAGGGTCACCCCGGACGCGCCGGACCACTCGGGGCGCCCGGTGCCGAAGTGCTGCCCCAGGTCACCGAGGCCGGCGGCGGAGAAGAGCGCGTTGCAGGCGGCGTGGGCCACGACGTCCGCGTCGGAGTGGCCGGCCAGACCGGGGCCCTCGCCCTCCCACTTCAGGCCCGCGCACCACAGCTCGCGGCCCTCCTCGAAGGCGTGGATGTCGGTGCCGATGCCGACCTGGGGAAGCGGGACGCTGTCAGAAGCCATCGTTCAGCCTCCTGCGGGCCAGGACCGCCTCCGCCAGCACCAGGTCCAGCGGGCGGGTGACCTTGAAGGCCTCCTCGTGACCGGGGACGACGACGACCCGAAGGCCCAGCCGCTCGATCATGCTCGCGTCATCGGTGACGTCCTCGGTGATCTCGTCATGGGCGCGGATCAGCGCGGCCCGATCGAAGCCCTGGGGCGTCTGCACCGCGCGCAGCCGCGCCCGGACCGGGGTGGCCACCACGGGCTCCGGCTCACCGGCGGCAACGGCCGGCTCGACCTCCTTCACGGTGTCCGCGAGAGGCAGCGCGGGCACGACGGCCGGCGCTCCGTCCCGCACCGCCTCGATCACCGCGTCCACCGTGTCGACCGGAACCAGCGGCCGGGCGGCGTCGTGGACCAGCACGATGTCGTACTCCGGCGGCAGCGCGTCGAGCCCCAGCCGCACCGACTCCTGGCGGGACTCCCCACCCGGCACCACCAGGAAGTCCGTCCGCTCGGGCAGCGCGTGCGCGTCGAGGAGGGACTTGACCTCGGAGGCGCCGTCGGGCGGGGCCACGACGACGACCAGGGAGACCGCACGGGACGCGGCCATCGCGCGCACCGCGTGGACGAGCATCGGGGTGCCGCCCAGCGCGCGGAGCGCCTTGGGGGCGCCCGGACCCAGGCGTACGCCCCGGCCGGCGGCCGGGATCACGGCCGCCGTGCGGGCTTCCGTGAGCGAAGGGCGCGAATCGTGAGACATCGGTTCCTGTCAGGTTTGTGTGCTCGACCTACGTGGGTATGGCCTGGGAAGTGCCGGGCGCGACGCCTTGACCGGACCCTTCCGTGACACCGGTCGAGTCTGCTGCCCGGGCCCGGCACGCCAAGTATCGGGGTAATCCCCCGAGGGTTTACGCACGTACGGGCGTCCGAGTGCGAACATGCCGCAGCGCCCGGCGACAGTGGAGATGTCATCGGGCACCGCGGCATTTCGATGTACTGAGTGCTGAAGCGGGCCGGCATGCCTGCGTCAGTGGTTCAGGACGCGAGCACCTCGTCGAGCAGGGCCTCGGCCTTGTCCTCGTTCGTGTTCTCCGCGAGGGCGAGCTCGCTCACCAGGATCTGGCGGGCCTTGGCGAGCATGCGCTTCTCACCGGCGGACAGTCCGCGCTCACGCTCACGACGCCACAGGTCACGCACGACTTCCGCGACCTTGATGACATCGCCGGAGGCGAGCTTCTCCAGGTTTGCCTTGTAACGGCGCGACCAGTTCGTGGGCTCCTCGGCGTACGGCGCGCGCAGCACCTCGAAGACCCGGTCCAGCCCGTCCTGACCGACCACATCACGTACGCCGACGAACTCCGCATTGTCCGCTGGCACACGTACCGTCAGGTCACCCTGGGCGACCTTCAGCACCAAGTAGGTCTTGTCCACGCCTTTGATCTGGCGAGTTTCGATGGCCTCGATCAGCGCGGCCCCGTGATGGGGATAGACCACGGTGTCGCCAACCTTGAACGTCATGTGACAGGTACCCCTTCCGTGGCTATCCAGGGTAACACGGATTCGGCGTGTTCTGAATGGCGTTTTCGCAGGTCAGGGCATATCTCGGGGCTTGACAACCGCAACAGGAACGTGCTGCGCGGGGCGGACTGAAGCGGGTATTCGCAGGTCGGAGGGGCTCTTCGGGGGAGGTGAAACGCGCACGTTACACGCATCTGGAGGCCGCCACGAGCGGACGAACGTCACCATATGTCCGGTTCCAGATGTGCGACTTCCGCTACTCCGTTCGGTGGCAGGAGTCGCTTCCGCATCGATTCCGGAATTGATCACCGACCGGGGCCTCGACGGCCGGTTGTTGCACGTCGTGATCAATTCCGGGAACGGCCGCGCATTCCTTCACTGAAGATTTGCGTGCCGCAGGCCGGACTATGACTCGGGCCCTCTTGCCGCACTTATGTGAATGCCGGACGAGAGGCCGGGCTACCCCCTGCTGAGGGAACCTGCGCACGGAAGCCGACCCGTTGGGGGAGGGTCGGGTGCGGTGGCGTGGGAACGGCTCGGTAACCTATGGCCGCTGACAGATACTTGGGGCGGCTTTTTCGGCCGCCACGTTCGAGTCAAGGAGTTGCCGCCGCCGTGAGCAGCAGCCTTCGACGCGGCGCCCTCGCCGCGGCCGCCATCGCAGTCTCCGTCGCCGCGCTCTCCGCGTGCGCCGCCGGCAGCGACGCTCAGACCCTGCAGGTCAAGCCGGACAACGCGGCCGTCAAGGTCGGCAACATCAAGATCCAGAACGCGCTGATCATCACCCAGCCCGACATCACCGCGCCCGGTCCGGCCGTGATCTCGGCGACCCTGTTCAACAACGGTGACACCGCGCAGACCCTGGACGCCATCACCCTCCCCAACGTCAGCCAGACCGCCGAGCTCAAGCCCGCCAAGGGCAAGGGGCCGCTCGTCGTGCCGGCGCACGGTTCCGTGGTGATCGGCGGCAAGGGCAACGCCAGCGCCGTGCTGGCGAACGGGCACGAGGCCGTCCAGGACGGCAGTGTCCGCAAGGTCACCTTCACCTTCAGCACCACCGGTGACGTGAGCCTGCGCGCCTACGTGGTCCCGGCCAAGAGCTACTTCGAGAAGTGGGGCCCGACCGAAGTGCCGACCGCCCCGAGCACCGGCACCAGCCCCTCCCCGACCAAGGGCGCGTCGTCCTCCCCGTCGGCCTCGACGTCCCCGTCGACGCCGACCACCCCGACGGGCGCGGCCTCCGCGAGCTCGTCGGCCGGCCAGTGAGCGGTCGTACGGCGCCTGTGCCGTCGTAGACGAGTCGTAACCGAAAGGGCGGGACCTCATCACGAGGTCCCGCCCTTTCGGTGTGCAGCGGTGTGAAGCGGTGAGCGTGCGGCAGGCGGCCTACGGCTCGAACTTGTAGCCCAGCCCCCGCACCGTCACCAGGTACCGAGGCGCCCCCGGGTCCGGCTCGATCTTGGCGCGCAGGCGCTTGACGTGGACGTCGAGCGTCTTGGTGTCGCCCACGTAGTCGGCGCCCCAGACCCGGTCGATGAGCTGCATACGGGTCAGGACGCGGCCGGCGTTGCGCAGCAGCATCTCGAGCAGGTCGAACTCCTTGAGGGGCAGGTCGACCTTGGAGCCGGAGACCGTGACCACATGGCGGTCCACGTCCATCCGGACCGGACCGGCCTCCAGGGCGGCCGGGGTGACCTCTTCGGGCTCGCCGCGGCGGCGCAGGACGGCCCGGATACGGGCGACCAGCTCACGCGAGGAGAACGGCTTGGTGACATAGTCGTCGGCTCCTATCTCCAGGCCGACGACCTTGTCGATCTCACTGTCCTTGGCCGTCACCATGATGACGGGGACGTTCGAGCGGCCGCGCAGCTGGCGGCACACCTCGGTACCGGGCAGCCCCGGCAGCATCAGGTCGAGGAGGACGAGGTCGGCGCCGTTGCGCTCGAACTCGTCGAGTCCGTCGGGGCCCGTGGCCGCGATGGCGACCTCGAAGCCCTCCTTGCGGAGCATGTACGACAGGGCGTCGGAGAAGGACTCCTCGTCCTCGACGACAAGCACTCGGGTCACGGAAGGACCTCCGGGGCGGGAAGCGGTTCGTACGGGGATGACTCGGGGGTGGAATCGCCGGTCTCGTCGTCGAGACCGTCGAGGTCGGGGTGCTGCTGGGCGCGGTCACGGGCCGCACCCGCCTCCGGCAGCCTCAGGGTGAAAGTGGAGCCCTGGTTCTCGGCGCTCCACACCGTGACCTCCCCGCCGTGCGAGGCGGCCACGTGCTTGACGATCGCCAGACCGAGTCCCGTACCACCGGTGGCACGGGAGCGGGCGGGGTCCACTCGGTAGAAGCGCTCGAACACGCGCTCCTTGTCCTTCTCGGATATCCCGATGCCCTGGTCGGTCACGGCGACCTCGATCATGTCCCCGCCGGGCGCGGTCACCCGGCGGGCGGCTATGCCCACGCGGGTCCGGGCCGGCGAGTAGTTCACGGCGTTCTCGACCAGGTTGCCGAGGGCGGCGGCGAGCTGGCCGCGGTTGCCCCAGACATGCAGGTCGGCGGTGCCGCCGGCGGCCATGGTGATCTGCTTGGTGCCTGCCTGGTGGCGGCAGCGGTCGATGGCCTCGGCGACGAGCTCGTCCACGCGGACGGGCTCGGCGTCCTCCAGCGGGTCGTCGTTCTGGACTCTGGACAGGTCGATGAGCTCCTGCACGAGGTTGGTGAGCCGGGTCGCCTCTATCTGCATACGTCCGGCGAAGCGCTCGACGGCCTCCGGGTCGTCCGAGGCGTCCATGACGGCCTCGGAGAGAAGGGAGAGCGCGCCGACCGGTGTCTTCAGCTCATGGCTGACGTTCGCGACGAAGTCACGCCGGACGGCCTCGATACGGCGGGCCTCGGTGAGGTCCTCGACGAGCAGCAGCACGAGCCGCGACCCGAGGGGTGCCACCCGCGCGGACACGGCGAGCGCCTCCCCGCGGCCGGTCCCGCGCCGGGGCAGGTCCAGCTCGACCTGTCGTATCTCCCCGTCCCGTCTGGTGTCCCGGGCCATCTTCAGCATCGGGTCGACCGAGAGCCGCCCGCCGCGCACCAGGCCGAGGGCGTACGCCGCCGAGCTGGCCTTGACCACGGCGTCCGCCTCGTCCAGTACGACGGCCGAGGAGCGGAGCACCGACAGGACCGTGTCCACGCCCGGCGGAAGCACCGGGTCCGTGTGCAGGGAGGTGCGGGTCGGGCGCTTCTGCTCCCGCTCGCTCCAGCGGAACGCCAGCATGGCGATCACGCCGGTGAGCACCCCGGCGATCGCTGCCGCTGCGGCGACCGCCGCGTTCACGTCCATGCAAACAGGTTAGGCATGGGGTACGACATCACCACAGCCGTCGAGGTGCGAGCTCGAACACTCGTCGCCCAGAGTTCACCTTGGAGCCAGTGATGGTTCATTTGGGGTGACGGAAACCGACGCGTTCCAGCCGGATCGTGGGAGCGTGGGGTGCGAAGCGCCGGTTTTCACGGCGGGCCCCGACCCCCGGCAGCCCCCGATGAACACGCACGAGAGGGAACCCTGATGCGGGACGCGTACCACGAGGAACTTGACTCGATCGGCGACAGTCTGGTGGAGATGGCCCGGCTGGTCGGGTCGGCGATCGGACGCGCCACCACCGCCATCCTCGACTCCGACCTGAAGCTGGCCGAGGCTGTCATCGAGGGCGACCAGAAGGTCGACGACCTCCAGCACGACCTGGAGGCCAGGGCCATAGCCCTGCTCGCCCGCCAGCAGCCGGTGGCGACGGATCTCCGTATCGTTGTCACCTCGCTGCGGATGTCGGCCGACCTGGAGCGCTCCGGCGACCTGGCCCAGCATGTGGCCAAGCTCACCCGGCTGCGCTACCCGGACCGGGCGATCCCGCACGACCTGCACGCCACCATCCTGGAGATGGGCCAGCTCGCGCAGCGTCTGATGGCGAAGGCGGCCGAGGTCATCATCACCAAGGACGTCGACCTGGCGCTCCAGATGGAGTCGGACGACGACGAGATGGACCTGCTGCACCGCACGCTCTTCCAGCACCTCCTGGACGACCGCTGGCAGCACGGCATCGAGACCGCGGTCGACGTCACGCTCCTGGGCCGTTACTACGAGCGGTTCGCCGACCACGCGGTGGCGGTCGCCAAGCGCGTCGTCTTCCTGGTCACGGGCGAGCACGCGGACGAGCTGCAGCCCGACATCCAGCCGGAGATCCAGCCGGTGACGGGCGGCGAGGGGGCGTAGCCGCAGAGGGCGGGGCGTAGTCGCCGAGGCCAGGGCGCGCGTCGGCGCCACAGTGCGCCGTTGATGCGCCCGCAGCAACGGGCATGCAATGAGCACAGGCACCAGCCTCTAGGCCTCAGGAGGACTCATGGCCGAAGCCCCGACCCAGCCCGACCCGACGCAGGAGAGCGAGACGGACCACCCCGCCGACATCAGGAGCCTTCCGCTCTTCGGTGCGTGCGGCTGCGGCTCGGGCTGCGGCTGCGGGTGCCAGTCGGGCAATCCGTGCCAGTGCGGCTGACCGCGCAGGACGCCGTTCTTCTACGACCCTGAAGGGCCCCCGGTGCCTCCGCGCACCGGGGGCCCTTCGCTGCGCTCGCCGGGGCGGACGCGGGGGCGCAGCATGGAAGGGCTGGAAGGAACGGCGGTCGACATCGGAAGGAGGTACGGGACCATGGCCAAGTTCATGGACGTACACCACGGGATGAAGGGCATCACTGCCGACCAACTGCGCGAGGCCCACCAGGCCGACCTCGCCGTGGAGAAGGACGAGGGCGTCCACTTCGAACAGGCATGGGCGGACCCGGAGTCCGGCACGGTGTACTGCCTCTCCGAGGCGCCCACGGCGGAGGCGGTACAGCGCGTCCACGAACGCGCCGGCCACCGGGCGGACGAGGTCGTCCCGGTACCGCTGTCGGTCTAGCCCGAGCGGGAAAACGCCCCTGATCCGCGCTTCCCGCGCAGGTCAGGGGCATGATCGCAATCCCTACTTCTTCTTGCCCTGGTTCTTTACCGCCTCGATCGCGGCCGCCGCCGCCTCCGGGTCGAGGTACGTGCCGCCGGGGGTGACCGGCTTGAAGTCGGCGTCGAGGTCGTAGTGGAGCGGGATGCCGGTCGGGATGTTCAGGCCCGCGATGTCCGCGTCCGAGATGCCGTCCAGGTGCTTGACCAGGGCGCGCAGGGAGTTGCCGTGGGCGGCGACCAGGACCGTGCGGCCGGCGAGGAGGTCGGGGACGATGCCGTCGTACCAGTACGGGAGCATGCGGACCACGACGTCCTTCAGGCACTCCGTGCGGGGGCGCAGCTCCGGGGGGATGGAGGCGTAACGGGGGTCCGCGGACTGCGAGAACTCCGTGCCGTCCTCGAGCGGCGGGGGCGGGGTGTCGTAGGACCGGCGCCACAGCATGAACTGCTCCTCGCCGAACTCCGCGAGGGTCTGCGCCTTGTCCTTGCCTTGGAGGGCGCCGTAGTGGCGCTCGTTCAGGCGCCAGCTGCGGTGGACCGGGATCCAGTGGCGGTCCGCCGACTCCAGCGCGAGCTGCGCCGTGCGGATCGCTCGCTTCTGGAGCGACGTGTGGACCACGTCGGGGAGGAGATCGGCGTCCTTCAGGAGCTCGCCACCGCGGACTGCCTCCTTCTCGCCCTTCTCGTTGAGGTTCACGTCCACCCAGCCGGTGAACAGGTTCTTCGCGTTCCACTCGCTCTCGCCGTGGCGGAGGAGGATCAGCTTGTACGGTGCGTCGGCCATGGGTCAGAGCGTAATCCACCGGTTCGGCCGTAAGGAGTACCCGCCCAGCAGCCGGACGATTGACGGCATCTGTTAATTCACTGGCCCGGAACGACACCCCCTCAGTAAGTTGCGCTTGCCGCGCACGACGCTTACCACCGGGGGTTCTCCATGTCCGTCGCCCGTCTCAGACGTGCCGCCCGGGAGACCGTCTCCGGACTCCCCCGCGAGTTCTGGTGGCTGTGGACCAGCACCCTCGTCAACCGGCTCGGCGCCTTCGTCGCCACCTTCATGGCGCTGTATCTGACGCTGGACCGCGGCTACTCCGCCTCCTACGCCGGTCTCGTCGCGTCGCTCCACGGGCTGGGCGGGGTGGTGTCCTCGCTGGGCGGCGGGGTGATGGCGGACCGGCTCGGACGGCGGCCCACCCTGCTGATCGCCCAGACCTCCACCGCCGCCTCCGTCGCACTGCTCGGCTTCGTACACGGCCCCGTCGCCATCGCCGGCGTCGCCTTCCTCGTCGGTATGGCCTCGAACGCCTCCCGGCCCGCCGTGCAGGCGATGATGGCCGACATCGTGCGCCCCGAGGACCGGGTGCGGGCCTTCTCGCTCAACTACTGGGCGATCAACCTCGGTTTCGCCGTCTCCTCCACGGCCGCCGGGTTCGTCGCCGAGTTCAGCTACCGCGCCGGGTTCCTGGCCGAGGCGGGGATGACCCTGCTCTGCGCGGTCGTCGTCTTCCTCAAGCTGCCCGAGTCCCGGCCCGAGCAGACGGCCACCGAGAAGGCGGCGGAGGCGGTCGGCCTCGGGACCGTGCTGCGCGACGGGCGCTACATGGCCGTCGTCGGCCTGTCCTTCCTCGTCGCCCTCGTCTTCCAGCAGGGGTCGGTCGGACTGCCGGTCGCCATGGGCGAGGCCGGGTTCACACCCGCCGACTACGGCATGGCGATCGCCGTCAACGGTGTGCTGATCGTCGCACTGCAGATACCGGTCACCCGGCTCATCGAGCACCGGGACGTACGGCGGCTGCTCGTGGTCTCGTCGCTGCTCGCCGGGTACGGCTTCGGACTCACCGCCCTCGCCGGGTCGGTCGGCGTCTTCGCCCTCACCGTCTGCGTCTGGACCCTGGGCGAGATGATCAACGCCCCGACCCAGACCGGGCTCGTCGTACGACTGTCACCGGTGCACGGACGCGGGCGCTACCAGGGCGTCTACACCCTCTCCTGGTCCCTCGCCGCGCTGGTCGCGCCGCTGATGTCCGGGCTGGTCATCGACCGGTTCGGCGCGGAGTGGCTGTGGGGGCTGTGCGCGGCCGTCGGGACGGTGGCCGCCGTCGGTTACGGCGCGCTGATGCGGCGGTTGCCGACGGAGCAGCCCGTGGCCGCGGAGGGCGGGGTCCGGAGCGACGTCGGGGCAGCCGCCGGCTGATCACCTGGATCACCTGGACCACCTGCGACGGCAACGAGCCCCCTACCCGCACTTCTCCTGCCGGTAGGGGGCTTGGCGTTGCCGTGTGCGTCGGTCAGAAGCCGACGTTCACGCCGACGTTGTGGGGCAGCGCGCCGAGGGTGCCGCCGGCGAGGCCCAGCGCGGTCGCCTTGACCGAGTCGACCTCGGCGAGGAGCTCGGAGCTGCTGAGGGTCGTCGAGCCGACGCTGACGCTGATCTGCGGGCTGATGCCACCGGAGACGGTGTCGAGCTCGGCGTCGGAGATCTCGGCGGTCTGAACCTGGGGAGCGGAGTTCATGGGGAAGTGCCCTTCGCATGGTGGGTCCACGGGGGGACGCGGCCTCGCTGGGGGGACAGACGACTGGCCGCGGTGCGCAGGATCAAACCACGCGGCGGACGGCTGAGCCAGTCCGGACCCCTGTCCGGCACGGCAGTTGGGCCCCTCGGCGACCGAACCGTGTGCGTGTGCACACCGGTTGGGTCCGAGTTCTCTACACACGGCCCTTCCCAGTGGACCGACAGGCCTTGCGACGGCCCGCCCGAACCGGACAACTCCCCTCAACGAGCCCTCTCCGCCGAGCGGTTGCGCACGCACTGTGCAGATTCCGTCGTGAAGGGCGTCAGGGATGCATCCGCGCACCCTTCAGCACCTTGTCCACCGCGTTCCGCGGTCCGTACACCGCCAGCCCCACGAGGTCGAGCTCGCCGGTCCCCACGGCCCGAACCGCCGCCCGGTTGTCGCGGTCGTTGCCGGTGGCGAAGAGGTCGGAGGTGAAGACCGCGCGCGGGAGGGAGCGGGACAGCACGCGCGCGTGGGCCGCGGTGAGCGTCTCCTTCGCGCCCTCGAAGACCAGCACCGGCTGACGGAACATCGGCAGGTACCGCACGTCGTCCGCGTCCTCGTACGGCTCGCCGATCACCTCGGGGATCGTGCTGCCGAGGCCGCTGACCAGGAACGCGGTGACGTTCAGGCGCTGCCAGGTCTCCAGGTCCTCGCGCAGCAGGACGGCGATCTTGGTGTCGAACCGGGTGGGTGTGTCGCTCATACTCCGAGACTGCCGATCCGCTCACGGCCCCGTCTTGTACGTTTTTTGCATGGCCGCTCAGCGCTCCCGACCGGAGGTCTCCGCCTGGCGCCCCCGGGTGCGGGGCGTGGTGGAGGTCTTCCACGCGCACTTCACCGAGTACGCCTACCCCATGCACGTCCATGAGGCGTGGACGCTGCTCATCGTGGACGACGGGGCCGTACGGTACGACCTCGACCGGCACGAGCACGGCACCCCGCACGACACGGTCACCCTGCTGCCGCCGCACGTCCCGCACAACGGCTCGCCCGCCACCCCGCACGGCTTCCGCAAGCGGGTCGTCTACCTCGACGACACCCGGCTCGGCGACGACCTCATCGGGGCCGCCGTCGACGGCCCCGACCTGCGCGATCCGACGCTGCGCCGGCGGGTCGGGCAGCTGCACACCGCGCTCGGGCGGCCGGGCGAGGAGTTGGAGGCCGAGAGCCGGCTGACGCTGATCGGCGACCGGCTGCGGGAGCTGCTGCGGCCGGGGCAGGGACAGGGACACGGGACGCGGCCCGCGCGTCCCGACCCCGTTCTCGCCCGCCGGCTGCGGGAGCTTCTCGACGAACACGTCGTCGACGGCCTCGGCCTCGACGCCGCCGCTGAGCTCCTGCACGCCCATCCCGCCCATCTGGTACGGGCGTTCAGCACCGCCTACGGCATCGCCCCGCACCAGTACCTCACCTCCCGCCGCGTCGACCGGGCCCGCCGCCTCCTGCTGGACGGGCGGGCGCCGGGCGAGGTCGCGTCGGCGACGGGTTTCTTCGACCAGTCCCATCTCACGCGCCACTTCCGGAAGTTGGTGGGAGTGACGCCGGGGCGCTACCGCGTCAGTTCACGCTGAGCTTCATGCAGGTTGCGCGGTCGTACGGTGTCCGCCGTGGGGTACAGCTCCAGCCGCGCGTGCAGATCGCCGGTGAAGTCCGGGACGTCGATCTGGTCGAACTCCGAGCACTGGTCGAGGCCGACGGTCGCGCTCCACGGCGCCAGACCGTCGATCTTCACCAGGCCCGCGCGGTGGTTGGTGTCCCGGACGTTCCAGTGGGTGAAGCGGGCGCCGTAGAGCGGACCGGCGTTCGCGTCGCCGCCGTGACGGCCGTTGTTGTCGACGGTGATGTCCGTGCGGACGTTGGCGAACGGCAGGCCGCGGTGGGAGTCGAAGGTACCCATCTGCATGTCGCCGCGGGACCAGACGTTGTGGGAGGAGAGCCCTTCGACGTTGATGCCGTGCAGTTGCGTCCCTTCCGGGGTCGGGACCGTGCGCTGTTCGATGGTGAAGTCCTCGATCAGGTTGTCGTGCGAGCCCTCGCGGCAGAAGTACGGGTGGTGTTCGCCCCGGCCGCCCACGCGGGTGCGGCGCAGGGTGCAGGAGGAGGCGGCGACCAGGCCGAAGCCGTTGTCGACGTTGCGGACGGTGACGTCGTCCGCCCAGCAGTCGTACGCGCACTGGAGGACGACGCCGTTGTAGCCCTTGTCGAGGAGGTGCGGGGACTGGGGGGTCTCCATCACGTCCAGGGTCAGGCCTTCGACGCCGGATCCGGTCAACTCCCTCACGTGCGTGGTGAACTGGGGATTCCATTCGGGCCGCAGGTCGAGCGGCAGGGGGCGTTCGAGGGTGACTCTGCGGCCTCGGACGCGGGCGATGCGGACGGGCCATTCGTAGGGGACGTAGGACAGGAGCTTGGTCTTGTCCTCCCAGTAGTACGCCGCCGGGCCCGGGCCGCCGCCCGACATGTGCTGGAGCAGGGTGTGGGTGGTGTCGTCGGCGATGCGCAGGAGGACCAGGGCGCCGGGGCGGAGGCGGGAGGGGTCGGCGACGGTGACGGTCCAGTCGCCCTGGCGGGCGGGTTCGACGGGGGTGAGGAGCTCCCACTCGTCCCGCTTGTTGCCCGTCCAGCCCTCGAAGGGCCAGGCCTGGGCCTTGATCGCGGTCACCAGGGAGTCCCAACGGGCCTTCGGGGCAAGCCAGATGAGGCCGCCCGCCCAGGACCAGGCCGACTTGGTGCCGCCGTAGCGGGAGCCGTACACGCCGATCAGTTCGGTGAGGTTCCTGGTGGCGTGGAGGGTGGTGCGGGCGCTTCCGGCGCCGCGCAGCACGACGTTGTCGTAGCCGATCCGGATCAGGCCGTCGATGCGGAAGGTGCCGGGCGGGATGGAGACCGTGCCACCGCCGGCCCTTCCGGCGGCGGCGATGGCACGGTTGATCGCGGGGGCGCAGTCGGTCGTGCCGTCCGCCACGGCGCCGTAGCGGCGGACGTCCACGACGGCGGGGCGGCGGGGGAAGCGCTCCGCGCCGCCTCGGCAGCCGGCCCTTCCGATGTAGGGGATCTGGGGGTGGGTGAAGGGGGTTCGGACGAACTCACGCCAGAGGGTGGGGACTTGGCCCGGGGTGGTGTGGGGGGTGCCGGGGGCGGGTGACACGGGTGCCGGTGTCGCGGGTGCGGGTGTCACGGGTGCCGGTGTCGCGGGTGCGGCGAGGGCTGGTGTGCCTGTGATCGCCGCGGTCGCCACCGCCGTGGTTCCGGCCAGGAGGCTCCGTCTGGTCATGCCGTGGTGCGCGGTGCTCATTCCGTACGTCCTTCCATGCGGCTCTTCATGGATGTGAACGACGTTCAGATCTGCGTCAGGCGTGAGCATGCCACGGTCCCCGCGGGGCGGGAAAGAGGCGTGCGCTGGATTTAGGTACGGACCTTCGATTCAGTCAGCGGAGCGCTGGGTCAGGTGAGTGAACGCGTCGAGATTGCGCGTCGATTCGCCGCGGGAGACCCGCCACGCGTACTCCTTGCGGATCGCGGAGGCGAAGCCGAGCTCCAGGAGGGTGTTGAAGCTGCCGTCCGCCGCCTCCAGGACCTGGCCGAGGAGGCGGTCGATCTCGTCCGGGGTGACCGCGGCGAGGGGGAGTTTCGCGGTGACGTAGATGTCGCCGAGGTGGTCCACCGCGTAACTCACGCCGTAGAGCTTGAGATTGCGCTCCAGGAGCCAGCGGTGGACGCCGGACTCGTTCTCGTCGGGGTGGCGGATGACGAAGGCGTTGAGGGAGAGGGAGTGGCGGCCGACGAGGAGGGAGACCGTCGTCTTCAGCTTGCGGGTGCCGGGGAGTTGCGCGACGTAGTTGCCGGGGGCGGGGCTCTCCCACTCGACCTCGGCGTCCTTCAGCGCGTCCTCGACGACCTGCGCCACCTTCGCTTCGTCAGCCATGCTGGGAGCGTACGTGACGGCGGTGCGCCTGCGTCGCGGCCGTGTAGACGTCCGCCGTGGCGGCGGCCGCGGTGTCCCAGCCGAACCTCTGGGCGTGCTCGGCCGCCGCCGCGCCGAGGCGGGGGGTGAGCGTGGGGTCGTCGGCGAAGGCGCGGAGTACACGGGCGTAGTCGGTGGGGTTGTGGCCTCGTACGAGGAAACCGGTCTCCTCGTTTCGGACGGCCACCGGGAGGCCGCCCACCGATGCCGCGAGCACCGGGGTGCCGGCCGCCTGTGCCTCTATCGCCACCAGGCCGAAGGACTCGCTGTACGACGGCATGACGAGCACGGACGCGGCCCGGAACCAGTCCGCCAGCTGCTCCTGGCCGACGGGCGGGCGGAACCGTACGACGTCCGCGATGCCCAGGCGGGCGGCGAGCTTCTGCAGGCCCTCCGGCTTGGCGAGGCCGCTGCCGCTGGGGCCGCCCACGACGGGGACGACGATGCGGGAGCGGAGGTCGGGGCGCTCGTCGAGGAGCGCCGCCACCGCGCGGAGCAGGATGTCCGGCGCCTTGAGGGGCTGGATACGGCCGGCGAAGAGCGGGATCAGGGCGTCCTGGGGCAGGTCGAGGCGGGCGCGGGCCGCTGCGCGGCCGTCTGCCGGGCGGAAGCGGTCGAGGTTGACGCCGGGGTGGACCACGGCGACCTTGCCGGGGTCGGCGCTGTAGTGGCGGACCAGTTCGTCGGCCTCTTCGGCGGTGTTGGCGATGAGGCGGTCGGCGGCCTCGACGATCTGGGTCTCGCCGATGACGCGGGCCGCGGGTTCGGGGGTGTCGCCGTCCGCGAGGTTGGCATTCTTGACCTTGGCCATGGTGTGCATGGCATGCACGAGGGGGGCGCCCCAGCGCTGGGCTGCCAGCCAGCCGACGTGGCCGGAGAGCCAGTAGTGGGAGTGGACGAGGTCGTAGTGGCCGGGGCGGTGGCCGGCCCAGGCCTGCATGACGCCGTGGGTGAAGGCGCAGAGCTGGGCGGGGAGGTCTTCCTTGGCGAGGCCCTCGTAGGGGCCGGCGTCCACGTGGCGGACGAGGACGCCGGGGGCGAGTTCGACGGTGGGGGGGAGGGCGGCGGTGGTGGCGCGGGTGAAGATCTCCACTTCGATGTTGATCGCGGCGAGGCGCTGGGCGAGTTCGACGATGTAGACGTTCATGCCGCCGGCGTCGCCGGTGCCGGGCTGGTGGAGGGGGGAGGTGTGCACGGAGAGCATGGCGACGCGGCGGGGGCGGCGGTGGAGCCTCAGGCGCGGGGGCGAGGTCTGGGAACGGCGCCCGAGCCTGCTGACGTACTGGCTCACGTGGCGTTCCTCCTTGCTGCGGGCATGCCTGGAGGAGGGGGTGGGGCGCCCTCCAAGGGGGTGCAACAGCGGAGGGGTGGGTTCCCATTCCTGGTGGGGTGGATTTTGCCGAGACATTACTGGCGGTCGCTCAACCGTTCGACGCTGAGGTGCGTAGGTGGATGCCTGCGGCGCCGGCGGGGGTTGGGTGGGGGCTTGTGTAGCGCCTAGGGGTGGTGGGTGAGTCGGGGCCGGGCCGGGGGGTATCCGTC
>NZ_JBEXCS010000117.1:0-27308 GCF_040605395.1 Streptomyces sp. NPDC005648
GGGGCAACCCCTCACGAGTTCGAATCTCGTATCCTCCGCAGCCGCCTGAACAGGCGAAACGAAGAGCCGAGCCGCGATTGCGGCTCGGCTCTTCGGCGTGGACCGGTTGCATTTTTGGTTGCACTTACTGCCGACATCCAGGACATCTCGGCGCACAGCCGAGCGCACACTTCCGCATCACGGCGGCTGGTCGGCACCAGCTGTGGCGGACCCCTACGGGACCTGGCGGTAGATGCCGCGACGGGTTACCGACGGCCAGGATCCACACGACGATGTGGCCGTCCTAGACGGTGTGGACGACACGGTGGTAGCCGGCCCTTGAGCCACTGGCGCAGGCTCCGGTCGGCCCCGCGCGTTGCAGTCGGGGGGCCACAAGCCGCCAACGCTCACTGGGGGGAACCAGCCCTCATGCGGCACCCGCCAACCATGGGGGTACGCCAGAAGGAAACGGTGCGTATCGGAAAGCGCCTGCCGCACAGGGTGGCCGCTGCTCTCCCACCCCGCGAAGGAAGGTCGGGCCGTGCCGGGCCCCGAAGCACCGTCACCCCCGCGCCGTGGACAGGTCCGCCGACGCCGGCCTCCACCTGCTGGCAGACCGACTGCTCAAGGCCACGCCGGAGACACCCGTCGTCGCCGGTACGCGACCAACTTTCCCCACTCCCATCTCCACAGCGTCATGAGGCTCATGCCCAAGCGAAAGGGAGATAGTATCGCAGGAGATAGTATCGCTAGAGATACTATCTTCATCGGGAGCCTACATGCGTCGATTCATCGGGCGGGAACGCGAGCTGAACGTGCTGGGCAACGCCTTGCAGACGGTTCACGACGCCGCCGGGTCGGCGAAACCCGGTAAGTGCATCCTCATGCGCGGACGGAGGCGGGTCGGCAAGTCCAGCCTGGTCGAGGAGTTCATCCGGCGGACCGAGACGCCGTACCTCTTCTTCACCGCGGCGGGCGGCACGGCGGAGGACGAGCTGACGGAGCTGCTCGACGCCGTCGCCAGATCCACCCTGCCGGAGCGGGAACTGTTCTCGGAGGAGACCCCGGAGCAGTGGAATGCGGCACTCAGGCTGCTTGCGGAGATCCTGCCCGACGACACTCCCAGCGTCGTCGTCATCGACGAGGTTCCGTATCTGATGGACCGCATCGACGCCTTCGAGGGCATGCTCCAGCGGGCATGGGACCGGCTGCTCAGCCGCAAGCCGGTGCTTCTCCTCCTGGTCGGGTCCGATCTGTCGATGATGGAGGCGCTGAACAGCTACGACCGGCCTTTTCACCAGCGGGGCCGGGAAATGATCGTGGGGCCTTTGAACCCGGCGGACATCGGCGAAATGCTCGGCCTGTCTCCGGCCGCCGCTTTCGACGCCGCTCTGATCACGGGAGGTCTACCCCTGATCTGTGCCGAGTGGCGGGCAGGAGCGGATGTCTGGGAGTTCCTCCGCGACTCGCTGGACAACCCGATCTCGGCGCTGCTGGTCTCCGCTGAACGGTCGCTGGCCGCGGAGTTTCCGCCGCAGGCGATGAGCAGGGAGGTCCTGCGGGCCATCGGATCCGGGGAGCGCACCTTCACCAACATCGCTCGCGCGGCGGGCGGCATCGCCCACACCACGCTCACCCGGGCCACGGACGTCCTGACCGAGAAACGGGTCGTGGCCGCCGAGCTGCCGCTCTCACCCAGGCCGTCGAAGGAACGCCGCTACCGGGTGGCCGACCCCTACCTGCGCTTCTGGCTCGCATTTCTGGACCCGCACATGGCGGAGATCGAGCGGATGCGAGGGGATCTCACTCTGAGTCGGATCAAGGAGCAGTGGAAGAGCTGGCGGGGCCGCGCGATCGAGCCCCTGGTCCGGGAATCCCTCGCCCGCCTCCTGCCGGACGGGCTCCTGCCCGCCGCCCCGGCGATCGGAGGGTACTGGACCCGCAACAACGACGTGGAAATCGACTTGGTGGGCGCCGACCGGCAGCCTGTGGCCAAGCAGTTGCTCTTCCTCGGCTCGGTCAAGTGGTTGGAGAACTCCGCGTTCGACAGCCACGATCTGGCAGCACTGCAGAAGCATCGGGCGGCGGTCACCGACGAACCAGTACCGCTCGTGGCGGTCTCCCGCAGCGGGATCAGATGTTCCGGTCTCCAGGCGGCCTACGGCCCCGACGAACTGCTCACCGCCTGGCGCAAGGTGTGAGCAGAGCTGGGCTTCTATGGTTGCAGTTCTGGTCGCATTCGCCTCCGTCCGCTGCGGTCCGGACAGAGATCGCCCGCACCCTCCGCCGCAGGTCAGGACGCCCCCGGCCTCAGTCGAACCCCGAGACGAACATTTGGAAAGCGTGTTGGGGGCAACCCCTCACGAGTTCGAATCTCGTATCCTCGCGCGTCCGGGTCGTTCGTACAGTGGCGCGCTCCACCTGGACGCCATGAACCACGCCCGCTCCACGGTGTGTGGGTCGACGGCGGACGGGATGGGAGCCGGGGAGAGCGATGGGTGAAGGTGAGTGGAAAGCCGAGGCGGGGACGGGAAACCGTCAGGGAAGCTTCCTCATCGTTCGCAGGCCGACCCAGTAAGCAGCGAAGGCAACCGCGCAGCTGACGATCCACGCGACTGTGTGGGCGTAGTCCGGAACCAACTGCTTCGTCGTTTCGAGAGCCGGCGGGTCAGTGAAGAAGAGGCCGGTTGTAGCGGCCAGGAAGGCTCCAGCCTTGTCCTTGGTCCACTGTGCGTCCAGCTGGGGAGTGCTTGTCACGAAACGGTTGTACCGGGCACCCGTAGGGTGCACAAGACCAGACCGACAGTCGTGCCCGTTGCGCGCCGGAGCATCGCTCGCTCACATCGCCGCCAAATTAGGCTAAATCGCGACCTACTACGACCCTGTCAGATTCGCTCACACTCGAACACATGGGGGCGGTAGAGGATCGCAACACGCACTTATGCCATCGCTGCGGGGTGACGAGCCTCACCGTGCGCGAGCGCGGGCGGATCGATCTCATGGCCAGGTTCTGCGAGGCGTGTTGGAACGTCTTCGCCAACGAGATGGCCATGGCTGACGGCGCCACCGCTCCACCGAGGGCGGAGCCGGATCCCGACGACGCGTCATGGATCGAGCCTCCGACTTGCCCTGAGTGCGGTGCATTTGTTCGCATCTACCCAACCACGTACGACCGATGGGTCAGCCTCGCCACGGTGGAGATGCCCGCCAAGGACGTCCCACAGCCGTTCCGCTGGCGTTTGATGAAGCTGCCGGACCGATCCCGCATCGCGACCGATATCGTGGCCGTACGGGTCCGTGGAATCGATCCACTACCCGGCGAGTCTGTCGTGCCGGCCCACCGCATGATGTGCGGCCCCGACTGGCGGGAGCCGTAGATCCCTACGGGGAGCCGGCCCGTGCCCCCGACGTGCCTGGTCGAGCGGAGACGTGCAGGGAGCAACGGGGAGTGCTGGTGAGCGTCCCGGGAAGCGCCAGGTCAGCCAGGACCGGGGACGGCCGTCTCAGTTTCCGTCTCATTCAGCGCCGTTCAGGACCGTTCAAGCGGGACCAGAGCCGGTAGCCGTTCCTTCGGCCAGCCGCCCATGAACGCAGGTGAACGCCCCCGTACGCGTACTCAAGCTGCTCACCGTGCTGAAGCAGATCTGCAACCACCCCGCCCAGTATTTGAAAGAGCACAGCCTGAAAGAGCACAGCCTGCGCCAGTCCACTCCCCTGCGGGGCCGCTCCGGCAAGCTCGATCTGCTCGACGAACTTCTCGACACCATCACCGCCCAAGGCGAATCCGCGCTGGTCTTCACGCAGTGCAAACAGATGGCGGCTCTGCTGGAGAAGCATCTCGCCGAGCGCGGCGTCCCCTCTCTCTTCCTGCACGGTGCCACCCCCGTCGCGCGGCGCGAGGAGATGGTGGACCGCTTCCAGCGCGGTGAAGTGCCGGTGTTCCTGCTGTCGTTGAAGGCGGCGGGCACCGGACTCAACCTGACCCGCGCCAGCCATGTCGTGCACTACGACCGCTGGTGGAACCCGGCCGTCGAGGACCAGGCCACCGACCGCGCCTACCGCATCGGCCAATGTCGAGATCGACTTGGTGGGCGCCGACCGGTGGCCAAGCAGTTGCGCTTCCTCGGCTCGGTCAAGTGGCTGGAGAACTCCGCGTTCGACAGCCACGATCTGGCCGCACTGCGCTGCCGTTCAGCACCGTCCACCACCCGACCGACATGACCGACGGAAAAGCGCCCGCCGACAGCCCCGCGACCCTCTATGGGCCCGTCTCCCTCTGCCGGCCGGTGCCCTCGCCGTCACCTTCGGGATTCTCGGTCTTGCCCGCGGACTGAATCGGGGGCTCAGCGCGGTCGGCGTGATCGCGGGGGCGTTGGGCGTGCTCTACCCGATGTTCGTGGTCGCGGTGCTCGTATGACGGCCCGGGGGAGCTGCCGCCGTGGGATCCCGGGGGCCACGGATCCGGACGGCGGGGTCATGCCATGGAGCGGCAGTCGTTCCACAGCGTCGCCAGCCGGGACGGGATCTGGGTGATGGCGGCGCAGCCCCGGGGGTCGGCGGGCAGGCCGGCGCTGGCCACGTACTGCCAACCGGTGCCGGGGCGTTCGACGAAGTACTTCATCGCGGCTCCGTCGTCCTGGAGGGCGACCTGTTCCGCCTCCGTGCTGCCGGGGGTGAGCTGGAAGCGGGTGCCGGCATAGCGGACGCCGTCACAACTGCCGTAGTAGAAGGTGCCCTTGACCGGGGTGATGTGGCTGAGGCGGGGCTGGGCCTGGCGGCCGTAGTCCGTCGTGACGCTGGCCTTGACGGCGGGCGATGCCAGCAGGGAGCGGCAACCGGTGCTCTCGGCCGGGGAACCGGTGGACTTGGCGGGTGAGCCGGCGGTCGTTCGGCCGGCCGACGTGCCCGGCGACGGGGACGCCGCGGCCGACGAGGACGGTGATTGCGCGGCGCTGGGAGAACTGCCGTGCGCGCTGCTGTCGCCGTCGTCGCTCTGGGTGCAGCCGGCGAGCAGGGTCATGGCAGCGGCGGCCACGCCGAGAGCGGCGGCCCGGGACAGGGAACGGTTGCGGTGCGCCATTTCGGACTATCCTCTCTGACACATCCAGACAGATCTGAGATATCCAGACAGGCCGGAGATGGCGTGATGGCGTAACTCGCATACGTTCTCCCGGTCTTGTGCATCAAGACGCTTCTCCATGCGCTGCGGTTTCACCGCCCGACCGCCCGACCGCCCGACCGCCCGACCGCCCGACCGCCGAGAGTCCCGTCAGCTGGTGACCATCTGGCGGCTCTGCCCGCCGGGAGGCAGCGGCTGCCGGCGTCTGCGGTCCCGTACCGGCCAGAACAGTACGTACGCGGTGGACACGACGACGAAGGCGAGGCGGACCAGGCCGCGGGTCGCGTCGTCGGGGACGGCGAAGACGGTGCCGTAGAGGGTGATCAGGGCGATCCAGCTCCACCAGGGGACCAGACGGCGTTGGCCGATGACGTCCCACAGGAGCGTGCCGAGCAGGACGGAGGCCGTGTAGTACGTGTAGACGCTGGGATCGAGGGCGATACGGGCGTTGGCTCCCAGCAGGACCACGGCCGGCCAGCGGCCTCGCAGGACCGCGAAACAGCCCAGGGCGAGGCCCGCCGCGGCCTGGGCGGGGCGGTCCCACAGCGGGGTGCGCGGATCCTCGACGCCCAGCCAACGCAGCGCGGACGCGGGCTGGTTGGGGATGGTGAACCGCGCCGCGGCGAAGGAGTCGGGGGCGTCCAGGAAGAACGGCAGCCAGACCAGCGCCAACAGGACCGCGCACCATGCGCCCGCGCGCAGCCACCGGTCCCGGGGGAGGGCGAGGAGAAGGGGCAGAAAGGCCACGGCCGTCGGTTTGGAGTCCATGGCCAGGGCCAGTAACGCGCCCGTCGCGGCCGCGTTGCCGCGGGTGAGGGCCCGTACGGCCAGGGTCGTGAAGAAGAGGGCCAGGACGTCGTCCAGGTGTCCGAAGCGGACCGCGACCTCGATCCACATCGGGATGAAGGCGAGGCCCGCGATCAGCACGCGCCGGCGCAGGCGTTGGTGGTTGGTGCCGGTGCCCAGGAAGTGCCAGGCGGCGCTGCGCCCGGCCACCACCAGGATCACCAGGCCGAGCAGCGACATCACGGCGGCGGCCAGGAACTGGCCGACGGGCTCGGGGAACGGGTTGAACAGGCCCGCCGCCAGGAAGCTGAGCGGGCCCATCTGCAGTTCGGGGTGGTGGGCGTAGAGGTTCAGGCCGCCGTCGGGGCGGTGCGGGCCCGCGTAGAGCAGCTCCCCGCCGGTGCGCAGATAGTGCCAGGAGAAACCCCCGTGCCGCTGGACGACGGCGAACCACAGGACTGTCCAGGCGGTGAGCAGCACCAGGTGCATCCGCTGACCGATGGCCGGCACGGTTCTCCTACGCCCCTTCCGGTTGTCGTCCCTCTCTTGAGATGGCGGGAAGGCGGGGGAGGTTCGGTGGGGAGGTCGGTGGGGCGGTTCTGTTGCGAGAACCCCCCGGGTTTGTCCGTGATCGGTAACGGCGGGATCCGTGAACTGACTTACACCCTCTTGTCGTATGCACAGCATGCGCAGAATGCGCAGGGCGCACAGGATGCGCAGGCACACGGCGACGGCGGGGAACACGGGTCATGACGCGACACAGCGGGCGGGGTTGGTACAGCAAGGTGCTCGCGGCGGCGGTCGGGGTGACCGCGCTGGCCGCGATGGCCTCGGTGTGGGGCGCGCAGATCGGTGCGGCGGCGGGTGTCCCGGCCCACTCCGCGAAGTCGAACGCCAAGGCGCAGACCCGGAAGGTGGCACCGGTGTCGGCGGAGATCGCGCACGCGTCGGCCGGAGGCGCCCGTGCCGTCAACATCACCATCGACGACGGCCCCGACCCCGTCTGGACCCCGCAGATGCTGCAGGTCCTCAAGGACTACGGCGTGAAGGCGACGTTCTGCATGATCGGCCCGCAGGCGCAGGCCAACCCGGACGTCGTCAAGGCGGTCGTGGCGGCCGGGCACCGGCTGTGCGACCACACGGTGTCCCACGACACCACCATGGACAAGAAGTCCGAGGCCTACCAGTCGCAGGAGATCCTGAACGCCGAGGCCATGATCACCAAGGCGTCGGGCGGTGTGCGCCCGCTCTACTACCGCGCCCCGGGCGGCGCCTTCACCCCCTACAGCCGCCATCTCGCCGCCTCCCACGGCATGCGCCCGCTCGGCTGGAACGTCGACTCCAAGGACTTCGAGCGCGCCGGTACGGCCGCCATCGTCGCGACCGTCAAGAGCGAGGTCCCCAACGGCCCGACCATCCTCTTCCACGACGGCGGCGGCGACCGCTCCGAGACGGTGGCGGCCCTGCGCGAGGTCCTGCCGTGGCTGAAGCAGCAGGGCTACACCTTCGGTTTCCCGGTGCGCTGACGCCGTCAGTGCGCCGACGCCGTCCCTCAGTGCTCCCGCTGGCAGCGCGGACACCACACCGTGCCGCGCCCTCCCACCCGTGACCTGCGCAGACGCGTGCCGCAGCGCGGGCAGTGGGGGTCCGGATCGTCCCGGTGGCCGGTCAGCCAGGAGTCGCGCGGCGGGACGCGGCCCGTCGGGAGCGCCGAGCGCAGGGTGCGGCGCATCAGCGTGTGGAGGCGGTCGAGGTCCGGCCCGGTGAGGGAGCTCGCGGTCGTGGTGGGGTGCAGACCGGCGCGCCACAGGATCTCGTCGGCCAGCAGATTGCCCAGTCCGGCCAGGACGGACTGGTCGGTGAGGGCCGTCTTGACGGCGCCCCGGCGGCCGGAGAGCGCCGCCTCGAAGTCCGCGCGCCCCACCGTCAGCGCGTCCGGGCCCTGACGACCCAGCAGTCGTACGACGTCCTCGTCCGTGTCGGCCAGCCACAGGCCGCGCAGCTTGCGCTGGTCGCGGTAGCGGAGCTGGCGGTCCCGGGCCACGGTGAACAGGACGCGGTCGTGCGGTTCGGATGCGTCCTCGGGGCGGGCGCAGAGCAGCCGGCCGGTCATGCCGAAGTGCAGCAGCAGGGTCGGGCCGCCGGTGTGCGCGAGCAGCCACTTCCCGTGCCGCTCCGGCTCGGTGAAGCGTCGGCCCTCCAGGGCGTCCCGCAGGCGCCGGGCACTCACTCCGTGCAGGACGCCCGTGTCCCGCACCTCCACCCGCCGGACGACCCTGCCCTGCGCGCAGGACCGGAGTACCTCCCGGAATCCCTCGACGTCCGGCAGCTCGGGCATGGCCGTCACCTCGACACGCTGGTCCGCACGGGTCTCGTCCCGCACCGAGTGGGCGCGGGACGAGCGCATGAAACCTGCCCGTTCAGCGGGCCGCTCCGGGCCTGTTCGGAGCGTTTCTCCAGACCCGGCCCCTCAGCGCGCCTCGCGTACGACCGCCACGCCGCCCGCGGCCACCGTGACCGTCTCCCCGGCCGCCTTCCCGGTCAGCAGCTCGACCGCGTCCGGAGCCACCGGCACCTCCGCGTCCGAGTCGCCGTGGTTGATCAGGAAGAGGTAGTCGGCCTCCGCCCCGCGGCGCACCACCGCCTCCACGTCGGCGGGGGTCGTACGGACGGGGGTCACCCCCGCCTCCGCGCGGATGCGGTCCAAGAGCGCCGTCAGCGTCGTGGCGTCCGGACGGGTGGCGAGGTACCAGGCGGTGCCCGTGCCGTAGGAGTTGCGGGTGACCGCCGGGACCCCCGCCAGGGGACCGGCCGTGTACGACGTCACCGGCTCCGCGCCCTTCAGGCGCACCCGCTCCGACCAGAGGGTGGCCGTGCCGCCGTCGGTGAGGGGCACGGTCTGTCCGGGCAGGAGGGGGAAGAGTTCGTCCGTGTTCACGCCCAGCGCCTCGCGGAAGGCGCCCGGGTAACCCCCGAGGCGGACATGGCAGTTGGTGTCCACCATGCCGCTGTGGAAGCCGACCGCCAGCGTGCCGCCGCGCTCGGCGAAGGCCGTCAGGTTGGCCGTGGACTCGTCGTCGACCAGGTAGAGGCTGGGGACCAGAACCAGGCGGTACGCGGAGAGGTCAGCGTCCGGGCGGACGAAGTCCACCTGGACGCCCGCCCGCCACAGCGGCTCGTACCAGGAGCGGACCAGGTCCAGGAAGCGCAGTTCGCCGCTCGGCTGGGAGGGCAGCTCCATCGCCCAACTGGAGTTCCAGTCCCAGGTGATGGCCACCTGGGCCTGCGTGGTGCTGCCCCGCACCTCCGCCAACGCCTTGAGGTCCGCGCCCAGTTGGACCACGTCCCGCCAGATCTGGCTGTCGGTGCCGGCGTGCGGGAGCATCGCCGAGTGCCACTGCTCGGCGCCCGCCTTCGCCGCCCGCCACTGGAAGTAGGCGATGCCGTCGGCGCCGCGGGCCACATGGGCGAGCGCGTTGCGGCGCAACTCCCCCGCCGTCTTGGCCCGGTTGACCGGCTGCCAGTTCACCGCGCCCGTCGAGTGCTCCATCAGCAGCCAGGGGCCGCCCGCCAGGGAGCGGACCAGGTCACCGCTGAGCGCGATGTCGATCTGGGACTCGGCGTCGGTGGAGCGCAGGTAGTGGTCGTTGGAGACGATGTCCAGGGCCGGGGCCCAACGCCAGTAGTCCAGCGCCTCGAAGCTGAAGTTCACCATGAAGTTGGTGGTGGCGGGGGTGTCCGGGGCCGCGACCCGCAGGACCTCGGCCTCCGCCTCGTACAGCGACAGCAGCGCGTCGCTGCAGAAGCGGCGCCAGTCCAGCTGGTGGGTGGGGTTGGGGACCGCGCCGGTGGCGCGCGGGGGCAGGATCTGGTCCCAGTCGTAGTACCACTGGCTCCAGAACGTGGTGCCCCAGGCGTGGTTGAGGGCGTCCAGGCTCGCGTAGCGGTCCTGGAGCCAGGCGCGGAACGCCTCCGCGCTCACGTCGCAGTAGCACTCGGCGTTGTGGCAGCCGTACTCGTTGTGGACGTGCCACATCACCACGGCCGGGTGGTCGGCGTAGCGCCTGGCCAGTTCGCCGGTCACGCGCAGGGCGGCCTCCCGGTAGGCCGGGCTCGACGGGCAGAACGTCTGGCGGCTGCCGTACGACAGCCGGCGCCCGTCCTTGTCCACCGGCAGGGCGTCCGGGTGCTCCACGAAGAACCAGGCCGGCGGGGCCGCCGTCGGGGTCGCCAGATCGGCCGCGATGCCGTGGCTGTGGAGCAGGTCGAGGATGCGGTCGAGGCGCGAGAAGTCGTAGGTGCCCTCGGAGGGTTCCAGCAGCGCCCAGGAGAAGATGTTGACGCTGACCATGGTGACCCCGGCCTCGGCCATCAGCCGCATGTCCTCGGCCCAGACCTCCTCGGGCCACTGCTCGGGGTTGTAGTCGCCGCCGTACGCGATACCCGGCAGCTTCAGCGTCCTTGATGTGGATCCGGTCATCGGTCCGTTCCCCCCAGAAGGCGCCGCGTCGTGCGCACGCCCCACTCGTCCAGTGACAGCAGTCGGTCGCTGGAGGCCATCAGGCCGCCCGTCGCCTCGACATGGGCCGCCCAGCGCTCCCTGGTCTCCACCGCCGGGCGGGCCATCAGGCAGTCGGGGTCGTTGACCCAGAGACGGCCGTGCTGCCACTGCCGGCCCACACCGGTGAACTCGGCCGGGTCCTGGCCGGGCTGGCTGTAGTCGTCGGCCTCGGAGCGGCGGTGCGGGGCCGTGTCGGGGCTGACGCGCATGGCGTCGAACAGGCCGATGGACGGCAGGACGGGCGCGCCGCAGCCCAGGAGGTAGGCGTCCGGGCCGATCGCCTCCCGGATGAGCTCGATCCCGGAGCGGTACGCGGTCAGCGCGTCGACGTCCGCGTGCCGTACGCCGTCCAGGGCGCCGGCGTAGAGGAAGTCGACCTTGAAGTAGTCGTAGCCCTCGGCGCGCAGGGTGCGGAAGACCTCGGTGAGGTAGGCCGCCGCCTCGGGGTGGGCGGTGTCCAGGACGCGCAGGTCGTGGCCCCAGTTGCGGCCGGCGTGGGTGAAGCCGCCGTCGGTGTCGCGGACCAGCCAGTCGGGGTGCTCGGCGGCCAGGTCGCTCGCCGGGTCGACCAGGAAGGGGGCCGTCCAGATGCCGGCCCTTCTCCCGCGCGCCCGGATGGCGTCCGCGATGCCCTGCCGGGAGTCGAAGCGGCCGGAGAGGGTGAGCCAGTCGCCGAGGGCCTTCTGGTAGCCGTCGTCGATCTGGACCACGTCGATGGGCAGGTCGAGGGTGTCCATCGCACGGATGTTCTCGTGGATGTCGTCCTCGGTGACGTCGGTGAAGTACTCGTACCAGGAGCACCAGACGGTGGGTGCCGGACGCGGGGCCGGTACGCCGAGCGCGGTGGCCCAGTCCGCCAGCACCGACTGGATGTCGGCGCCGGTCCACTCCTTCACCGGGCCGTCGGCGGTGATCTCCGCGACGGCGTCCGTCACGACCAGGCGGATCGACGGCACCTCGGCGGTGGGCTCGACCGCCGCCCACAGACGGGCCGGTGAGCCGTCGCCCGGGTCCAGCGCCAGCAGGCCCTCGCCCTGGAAGGTGTCCTCGGGGGCGGTGACGCCGGGGCGGTAGCAGACCGTCGCCCAGTTGTCGTTGGTGGGACGGTACGGCTTCTCACCGAGGGCGTAGGCGCCGCTGGGGCTCCAGGACTGCCAGCCCTCCTCGTGGACCCGGGCGTGGACCGGGTCCACGGGGACGGTGGCGACGGTGGTGAAGGGGTGGGGCACGGTGGTTCTCTTTCGAATCGGTGCTATGTGACATAGCACTGACGGGACGTCAGCCCTTGTTGGCGCCCAGGGTCAGTCCGCTGACGAACTGCCGCTGCAGTACGAAGTAGACGATCAGGGTGGGGATCGCGGTGAGCAGAGCGCCGGCGGCGACCAGGTTGGGGTCGGTGAAGTACTGGCCGGAGAGGTTGTTCAGGGCGCTGGTGATGGGCATGTTCTCGCCGGTGGAGATCAGGACGATGGCCCAGAAGAAGTCGTTGTAGATCCAGATGGACAGCAGGGTGGCCAGGGCGGCCATGGCGGGCTTGCACAGGGGCAGCACGATCTGCCAGTACATCCGCCACACCGACGCCCCGTCGACCAGCGCCGCCTCGGTCAGCTCGTGGGGCAGCATGCGCATGTAGTTGGACAGCACGAAGGCGCAGAACCCGGACTGGAACGCCACATGGATCAGCACGAGGCCCAGGGCGGAGTCGTAGAGCTTTCCGCTGGCGGTGATGCCGGGCAGGTTGATCAGCAGGTACATGCGGTACAGCGGGGTGATGATCACCTGCTGGGGCAGGAGGTTGCCGGCGGTGAAGACCAGCAGCAGGACGATGTTGAGGCGGAAGTCGAAGCGGGAGACGTAGAAGGCGACCATCGACGACAGCAGCAGGGTGAGCAGCACGGCCGGCACAGCGATGATCAGCGTGTTGCCGAAGTAGTGCAGCATGTCCGACTGCGTGAAGGCGTTTTTGAAGTTGTCGAAGGTCAGTTTGCTCGGCCAGGACACGTAGCCCTTGGTGCTGGTCTCGCTGTAGGGGCGCAGGGCGGCGTAGATCGCCCACAGCAGGGGGGCCAGCCAGGCCAGCGAGGTGGTGATGAGGAAGGCGTGCAGAAGGACGCGGGCCGGGCGGAGGGGGGTGCGCTGCTGGGCCGGCGCCGCGGTGCTCATGGTGCTCATGCCTGGCGCTCCTTGCGGAAGGTCGCGATCAGGTAGGGGATGATGACCGCGAGGGAGATCACCAGCAGGACCACGGCGATCGCGGAGCCGTAGCCGATCCGGCTGGACTCGCCGATGATGTTGTTGGTGATCAGGATCGAGAGCAGTTCCGTGCCCTGGGCGCCCTTGTTGAAGACGAAGACCAGGTCGAAGGCGCGCAGCGCTTCGATGATGGTGACGACGAGGACGACGGTGTTGGTGGGGCGCAGGGTGGGGAAGATGACGTTCTTGAACGTCTGCCACTCGTTCGCGCCGTCCAGGGCGGAGGCCTCGCGCAGGGAGGGGTCGACGCCCTTCAGGCCGGCGAGGTAGAGGATCATCATGTAGCCGGTGTGCCGCCAGGACGCGGCGACCAGAACGGCCCACAGGTTCAGGTGCGGGTCGCCGATCCAGTCGATGTAGTGGCCGGGCTTGTTGGCGCCGATGACGCTGTTGATCAGGCCGGTGTCGGGGTTGTAGACCAGCTGCCACACGAACCCGGTCACCGCCAGGGAGACCACCACGGGCAGGAAGTAGGCGGTCTGGTAGACCCTGGAGAAGCGGATCTTCTTGTCCAGCTGGACGGCGAGGAAGAGGCCCATCGGGGTCGGGACGCAGATCAGCACCACGAACCAGATGATGTTGTGCTCGACCGCGGGCCAGAACTGCGGGTTGCTGGTGAACAGCTGGTGGAAGTTCTGCAGGCCGACCCATTTGATGGAGTCGAACCCGATGCCGTCCCAGCTGGTGAAGGCCAGGAAGATCGAGGCGATGGCGGTGAGCCAGACCAGGGCCACGTGCAGGACGGTGGGCACGCCCGCCATGAAGGCGAGCGTGAGACGGTCCCGGCGGGTCAGCAGCCGCTGATGACCGCGGGGAATCCGCTTGACGGCAGGCGCGTGCCCCGGAGGCGGCACGGCCGCCTCCGGGGACTTCGTGTTGGTGTCGATGCTCAAGATGGCCGCTCAGCTCACGAAGACGCGAAGATCTGCTTCTTCTGGCGTTCGATGGACGTCAGCAGACTGTCGATGCCCTTGGGGTTCTGCAGGAACTTCTGCAGACCCGGCTGCATCACCGTGGAGGTGAAGTCCGGCCGCGAGTCACGGTCCATGAACTGCGTCAGCGACTTCGCCCCGCTGATCATCGTGTACGCCTTCTTCTGCAGCGGCGTGTAGGAGGAGGTGTCGGCCTTGCTGGAGGCGGCCACCACGCTGGAGTCGGCCTTCAGGTAGATCTGCTCGGCCTCCGGCGTGCCCAGGTACTCCATCAGCTGGGCGGCACCGGCCTTGTTCTTGGGGGCCTTGGAGACCATGAAGCCGTCGGTGGGCGCCTCGACCGTGTCCTGCCCGAACGCGGAGTTGATCTCCGGGAAGGCGAAGAAGTCGAGGTCGTCCAGGTCGGCCTTGTTGGTGAACTGCTGCGCCACGAAGGTGCCCAGCAGGTACATGCCGGCCTTCTTCGACACCAGGGTCTGCGCCGCGTCCTGCCAGGTACGGCCCATGAAGCCGTCCTGGTGGTAGGGCAGCAGCTCGGCCCAGTGGTCGAAGACCGCCTTGACCTTCGGGTCGGTCCACGACTCCTTGCCCGCCATCAGGGACTTGTGGAAGTCGTAGCCGTTGAGGCGGAAGTTGATCTGGTCGAAGGTGCCCATCGCCGGCCAGGCGTCCTTGTCACCGAACGCGATCGGGACCAGACCGTCCTGCTTCATCTTCTTGCACAGGGTGACCAGCTGGTCCCAGGTGGTCGGGACCTCGTAGCCGTGCTGCTGGAAGACGCTCTTGCGGTAGAACAGCGCCCACGGGTACGTGTACAGCGGCACGAAGTAGTACTTGCCGTCCTCGCCCTTGGACAGCTGCTTCATGGCGTCGGGGAAGTTGCCGCCGATCTTCGCCCACACGTCGTCGATCGGCGACGCCAGGTTCTTCGCCGCGAAGAACTGCATGCGGTAGCCCGCGAACCAGGTGAACACGTCGTCCGGCGTGCCCTGCAGATACGAGTTGATCTGCTCCTGGAAGGTGTTGTGGTCCTTCGTGTTGACGTCGACCTTGACGCCGTACTTCTTCGTGAACGCGGCGTAGATCTCGGCGAACGCCTTCTTCGGCACCGCGTCGGAGGAGTTGGAGCCGAGGCTGACGGTCTTGCTGTCCGACGAACTGCCGCTGCTGCTGCCACACGCACTCAGCAACGGGATGCCCGCGCCCGCAAGCAGCGCGGCACCACCCACACCACGCAGCAGACTGCGCCGGCTGGGCGAAGGAAGAGAGAGACCCGAGGGGGAGAGGTCCATGTACGGCTCCTGAAGGCAGGGTTCGGTCGCCTGAGCAGCAAGTCGAAACAAGTCGAAAACGACCAGAAATCAACTCGACCGAACATCGTGGGCGTAATAACAGCCGCATGTCCGCTCATGGGTCAAGAGTGGGTGAAGACCTTTGTTGAAACGTGACCGACATGTTTGTGATCGTTTCGTCCGAGTGGTCGACCGAAACTGCCCGATTGTGGCCGTGTATGCCTGATTTTGGATGTGACTCTAGCGGGCGATCCGCACGGACTTCGAGACGGTGACCTGATCGATATCCGACGTCCTGACCGTGGCGTTCATCGTCCAGGTGCCGGCGATCGGCAGGGTGACGGAGTTCGTCCCCCAGTAGCCGCCCAGGTTCTTGAGCCGTGCGTCGATGGGGCCGATCCGCTGCGCGCGGAGCGTGAAGGAGAGCCGCAGCTCGGGGACGGTGGAGATGCCTCCGTCGGGCCCGAACACCACGGCCTGCACGTTGTTGTCGCCGACCCGGCCGGGGTCCAGGGTGATCTGCACCTTGCCGTGCCCGTTCGGGGTTCCGACGTCGAAGGGGATCGTGGTCACGGACGCGGCGGGCAGCCCCGCGGCCGGCGCCGGCTGCCGCGCCGCCTCGGCGGCGGCCCGGCCGGGGAGGGTGCCGGTGAGAACCGTGGTGACGACCAGGACGAGAACGCCTACGGCGACTTCGGCCAGCACGCTACGGCGAAGGGCCCGGCGGTGCCGGTCGACCGTACCCGCCTCCCGCGCGGGCGCCTCCGGCCCGGGCAGCGACGGCCCGCCGCCCACCGGCTCCGGCACCCGTTCCCGTACGACCGTCTCCGCCGGTACGGCCACCAGCCGTGCCGTCCAGCGCCGGGACTGCCCCGCCACGGTCAGCAGCAGCACCACCGCGGCCAGCTTCACCAGCAGCAGACGGCCGTACGTCGTCCCCGTGAGCGCGCTCCAGGAGCCGAGGCCGCGCCAGGACTGGTAGACGCCGGTGCCGACCAGGACGACCACGGAGGCGAAGGCGAGCCGCGAGAAGCGGGCCACGGTGGCCGGGGCGACCTCGGTGCGGTGGAGCAGGACCAGCAGCGCCGTCAGCCCGCCCAGCCAGACGGCCATGGCCAGCAGATGCAGCACCGAGGACACGATGGCCACGGGCACCTGGATCCCGGCGGACGCGTGCTCGGCGGCGGCCCAGGTGAGCGCGAGAGCCACGGCGAGGACGGTGCCGAGGGCGAGGAGGAGCCGCGAGGCGAAGCCCGACCCCGGCTCGGCGGAGACCGGCAGGGCCCGGCCCGAGTCGAGTTCGGAGGACGGCAGGGCCCGGGCGGTGTCGAGTCCGGCGGACGCCTGCGACCGGGCAGTACCGAGCCCGGCGGACGCCTGCGACCGGGTGGTGTCGAGTCCGGCGGACGCCTGGGGCCGGGCGGTGTCGAGCCCGGCGGACGCCTGGGGCCCGGTGGCATCAAGGTGGGGGGAAGGCCGGGACCCGGCGGTGTCGAGTTCGGCGCGGTCCACCCCCGCCGTCCATGCCCACCCCGCTCGTTTGCGGAGCGACACGAACGCGAGGGCGGCCAGCAGGAGCAGCGCCAGCCGTAGCAGCAGAACCGCCCCTGGACGCCCGGTCAGCGTCCGTGTGAAGGCCCCCGGGTCGAAGGCCGCCGAGGGGCCCGCGCCCGTCTCGTACGGAGCCCGTAGGGCCAGCAGGAGCAGGGTGGCGCCCAGGAGGGTCCACCAGCCCGTCACCAGGGGCCTCCGGAGCGGCGCCGGGTCCGCCGGGCGGCAGAGCGCGACGAAGGCCGCCGTACCGAGGAGCAGGGCCGCCGCGAGGTAGGCCAGATAGCGGGCGATGTTGTAGAGGCTCGCCGTGGCCGGGTTCTCGACGGGACCGGGGTTCACCGAGGCCACCGTGGCCGAGGCTTTGCCGACGGAGAAGGTGAACGCGCCCGAGACCGGGTGGCTGTCGGCCGAGACGGCCCGCCAGGCCACCACGTACGTGCCCTGCGCGAGCTTGGCCGGCAGGGTCACCCGGGCCGTGTCCGAGCCGCCCGGCCCGTGCTCGGCCTTGCCCGTGCGGACCCGCCTGTTGTCGGGGTCGAGCACCCGGAAGGAGTCGTCGAGCAGACCGACGGACTCGGTGAAGGTCAGGGTGATGCTGCGGGGCGCGGACTTCAGGACGGTTCCGTCCCGGGGGTCGGTGGCGGTGAGGGCCGCGTGGGCGGAGGCCGTTCCCCCGCCGAGAACCAGCAGGACCAGCACGGCGGCCAGCAGGACCAGCCCCTGGACTCCTCTGCGGCCACCGGGCCCGGGGAGTCCTCGCCCCGAGCCGCCCGCACCCTCACGCTCCACGTGGTCTCTCCGTCGTCGGACTCGCCGCCTTCCGGGTAGGTACGCACGCGATGCGCCGAACGCTCACCAGGTGGGCCGCGCCGACACCCCGCCGTCCACGACCAGATCGTGCCCCGTCACCCAGGAGGCCAGGCGCGAGGCGAGGAACACACAGGCGTCCCCCACGTTCTCCGGCGCCCCCAGCCGTCCCAGCGGCACGGCCTCCCGCCACCTCCGCACCCCCTCCGGCCACTCCTCCGCCAGCCCTTCCCGTCCGATCAGCCCGGGCGAGACGGTGTTGACGCGGATCCCGTACGGCCCGTACTCCAGCGCCGCCGACCGGGCGTGCATCACGACCGCCGCCTTGGACGCGCTGTAGTGCGCGTGCAGGGCCGCCGGCTGCCGCGCCTCGATGGAGGCGATATGCGTCACACTGCCGCCCCCGCGTTGCCCCATGATCTCCGCTGCGGCCTGGGTGCACGCGAACACGCTCGACAGATTGGCGTCCACGACCGCCCGCCACTCACCGGCCGTCATCCCGGCCAGCTCCCGCACCGGCTGCACCCCCGCGTTGTTGACGAGTGCGTCCAGCCGCCCGCCGCCCCACTCGGCCGCCTCCCGCACCACCCGCGCGCACACGCCGTCGTCGGTCAGATCACCGCGCAGCACGACGGCCCGCCCACCGAGCCCGGCGATCCGCTCCGCCGTCTCCCGCGCCGGCTCCACAGCAGTACGGCAGTGCAGCGCGACCTCGGCGCCCTCCTGGGCGAACCTCAGCGCGATGCCCCGGCCGATGCCGCCGCTCGCGCCCGTGACGAGGGCGACCTGTCCTTCGAGGAGTCTCATGGGCGGCAGAGTTCCAGGATGAGCTCGGCCCGGTCCGGATACCGCGCCGTCAGCTCCGCCGCCACCCCGTGCTCGTACCCCTCGTAGGTGAACCCGGGCGCCGTGGTGCAGCCGAAGAAGGACCACGCGCCGACGGTCCGCCCGCCCATCCAGGTGCCGGCGGGGACGGTGAACTGGACGTGCTGGCCGCCCAGCACGTCCGGGCCGAGGACGGCCGTGGAGGAGGTCCCGTCGGGGGCGAGCAGCAGGAGTTCCAGCGGGTCGCCGAGGTAGAAGTGCCAGATCTCGTCGGCGGGCAGGCGGTGCAGCGCGGAGAAGTCGGACGGGGTGAGCAGGGCGACGATCGCCGTGCCCTCCGGGCGCCCGTCGGGGCGCGGGGGCCCCGCCCAGGTGGAGCGGAAGAGCCCGCCCTCCCTCGGGATCGGTTCGAGTCCGTAGTGCGCGACGAGGTCTTCCACGGTCACCTGGGTCACGCGCCGAAGGCTACCTCCCGCTCCAGGAACGCCAGTTGCGCCCGCTTTCGCGGCAGATACACCTCCGGGAGGTCGATCTCCGGGAGCACGACCACCGGACCGGCGACGAAACCCTGCCGCAGGAAACGGGCGACGGCCTTCTCGTTGCGCACATCGGGGTCGACGACGACCCGGCGCCGCCCGAGGTCCTTCAGCACATAGGAGGCGATCGCCTCGAACAGTTCCCCCGTCCACCCCGGCCGCGCCCCGCCCGGACCAGCGGGCGCGAGCAGGACATGGATCCCGATGTCGCCGTCGCGCACCGCGTAGCACTCGCTCACCCGGTCGGCCCCGGGCTCGTAGGTCTGCAGCAGCGCGACCGGTTCGCCGTCCCTGGTGAGGAGGAAGGCGTGGTGGGTGTCGAGGGTGGCCATATGGCCGTAGATCTCGGCGACCTGGTCCCTGCCGAGGCCGTTCATCCCCCAGAACACGGCCCGTTCCTCACTGACCCAGCGGTGGACGACCTCGGCGTCGGCGGCCGCGTCGAGAGGCCGGATACGGACGTCAGACATCGCTCTCCTTCGTCAGCCGGTCGAAGTCGGTGACGACCGGGGCCAGATCTCCCTTGAGCCACAAGGGAAGTTGATCGCGGTGATGGCCGGTTCCGGGCACCCCGGACGCACCGAAGGGGACCACCCACCGGCTGTCCTCGCGCCGGGCCAGGTCCCACACATAGCGGGCGGCCGGCCCCCGCGCGCTCAGATCGGTGACACCGGGCACGGCCGAGGTGCACAGCACACAGTCGTGGTCACCGGACAGACCCGGTTCGTCGTACGACGGCTGCGGCAGCGCCCGCCACGGCACGAGCCGGTGGCTCTCCCCCCAGACCCCGCCCGGCGGCCGCCCGGCCACCTCCTCCAGGGCCGCCCGTACGACCTCCTGCCGGTCGACGCCGTACAACTCCTCGGCCCGCAGCAGGTGTTCGAGGGCGAAGCCGACGCGGGGCCCGAGGGCGAGCCAGGGCAGCAGGATCTCCGGCCAGGCGGGCGGGACCGACAGGGCGGCGAAGGCCGGATGCGCCGCGAGCTTTCGTACGACGGCTCCGCGCACCGCCGCGTAGAGGGCCGCGTCGGCGCTGTCGGCGTCCATCCGGCGGTCCCAGTGCAGCAGGCGGTCGCGGAGGGCGGCGGCCTCGGGGGACAGCTCGGGCAGAGCGGCCAGACGCTCCAACAGGGCGGCTGCGGAGGCGAGATGGGTGTCCATGTGGATCACCGGCATGTCCCGGGCCGACCAGTGTTCCTTCTCCGCCAGCAGCTCCCTGATGCGGTCGGCCCGGTGGGGCGGGGCGAACTCGACGCCGAGCGGGGTGGCCAGGCCGCGCTGGTTGGCCATCACGGCGATTCCGTCCGGGAGTTCGGCGGCCCGGGGCGGCTCGTGCCAGCCCTGCCACTCGTGCCCCGGCTGCCAGGCGGGCACGAGCCGCGTCCGGTTCGCCTCGGCCCGCACCGGCACGCGCCCGGCGATCCGGTGCAGCAGGCCGCCGTCGGTGTCGGCGGCCTGAAGGACATTGACCGGCTCGGCCCACAGGTCCGCCGCCCGATCGACATCGGAGACCCGGCGGGCACGGAGGAGGGGGAGGAGCGCGCCGAAGCCGAGGTCGGCGGTGACGCGGGGCGGGTAGCGGAGGGAGACGGCAGTGCCAGTCGCCGGTTCGGTCGCCCCGGCATCGGTATCGGTATCGGTCACGATCACCGGTCCGCGCTCCGTCTCGATCACCTCGACCTCGACCGCCGCCTCCCCCGCCACCTCCACGGTCTCCAGGTGCCGGGACGCCGTCCGCCACGCCCCGTCCGGGCCGAGGGCCTCCACTCCCGTCCCCGTCCGCCGCAGCCGTTCCTCGTACAGGTCCTGGTAGTCGGCCATGGCGTTGGTGATGGCCCACGCGACCGTCCCGGTGTGCCCGAAGTGGGCGATGCCCGGCACCCCGGGCACGGCGAGGCCGACGACGTCGAACTCGGGGCAGGAGAGATGGATCTGCTGATAGACACCGGGGTCCTCGATGAACCGGTGCGGATCGCCGGCGAGGACGGCCTGCCCGGTCGTGGTCCGCGCCCCGCTCAGCAGCCAGCCGTTGCTGCCGGAGGTACCGGGCCCGTCCGTGGCGAACAGCCCGACGGCCTCCGGCCCCAGATGCCGTACGGCCCGCTCCCGCCAGAGCTTCGCCGGGAAGCCGGCGAAGAGGATGTGGGTGGCGAGCCAGACACCCAGCGGGGTCCACGGCTCCCACCGGCCCGGGGCGAGTCCGACGCGCCCGAACTCGGGTGCCGCGCCGCGCGGCAGCTCCTCATTGACCCCGTCCGCGTACGCCCGTACCCACTCCGCCGTCTCGGGGTCCCGCTCCTCCAGGGCCGCCCAGCAGCGGCGGGCGGTGTCGTCGAGGCGGACACGGCGGGCGAACACGTCCCAGGCCACCGCCTCGGCGCCCAGGAAGGACGCCGAGGTGCCCCGCGCCCGGTGGCGTTCGACCTCCAGTTGCCAGGCCCGGTCGCGGGCGGTGACGGCGCCCTGGGCGCGGGCGAGTTCGCGGGCGCTGTCGGCGCGCAGGTGCGGGATGCCCCATGTGTCGCGGTAGATCTCGCTCGCCACTCCCCGACCCCTCTTCACCTTAAGTTAGCCTTGCCTAAGTAAGCCGTGGGGAATCGTACGCGAGCGATGAAGGCCCGACGGCGGTGGGCGTCCCGCTCCGCCGCGCGGCATGATCGAGGCATGGACCTCACCCTTCACCTCGCCCAGGACCCCGAGGCCGACGAGCTCCTCGGGCGCTCCCCGCTCGCCGCGCTGACCGGGATGCTGCTGGACCAGCAGGTTCCGATGGAGTGGGCGTTCAAGGGACCGCGCACCATCGCGGACCGGCTCGGCGCCGACGACCTGGACGCGCACGAGATCGCCGCGCAGGACCCGGAGGCCTTCGCCGCGCTGCTCTCCGAGAAGCCGGCCGTGCACCGCTACCCGGGCTCCATGGCCAAGCGCATCCAGCAGCTGTGCCAGTACCTGGTCGAGCACTACGACGGCAACGCCGAACTGGTCTGGAAGGGCGTCGCCGACGGCCGTGAGCTGCTGCGACGCCTGGAGGAGCTGCCCGGCTTCGGCAAGCAGAAGGCCCAGATCTTCCTGGCGCTGCTGGGCAAGCAGCTCGGGGTACGGCCCGAGGGGTGGCGGGAGGCCGCGGGGGCCTACGGCGAGGCGAAGTCCTTCCGCTCCGTCGCCGACATCACCGGGCCGGAGTCCCTGGCCAAGGTCCGCGCGCACAAGCAGGAGATGAAGGCGGCGGCCAAGGCGGCGAAGGCCGTCAAGAAGTAGCGGGGTGTCAGCCGGGCGGCTCCCAGGGGTGGCGCCCGGCGCCGGACGGGTCCAAGCATGGAACATGACCGCCCCCGAACCACCGCTCGAAGGCCCCCTGCACGCGCTCTCGAAGGCCGCCTGGCAGGTCGTCCTGCTCACCGGCGTCGGCTCCCTGATCCTCGGCGTCCTGGTCCTCGTCTGGCCGGGCGCCTCCCTGCTCGCGGCCGGCGTCCTGTTCGGCCTCTACCTCCTGTTCAGCGGCGTCTTCCAGCTGGTCGCCGCCTTCGGCACGCACACAACGACCTCGCTGCGCGTGCTCGCCTTCATCAGCGGCGCCCTGTCCATCCTGCTGGGCCTGTTCTGTCTGCGCGGCCCGATGCGCTCGATCCTGCTGCTCGCCCTGTGGATCGGCATCGGCTGGCTCATCCGGGGCATCACCCAGACCCTGGCCGCCGCCCACGACAAGGAGATGCCGGCCCGCGGCTGGCAGATCTTCCTCGGCATCCTCACCTTCATCGCCGGGATCGTCCTGATCGACTCCCCCTTCGAGTCCGTCGCCGTCCTCACCCTGGTCGGCGGCATCTGGCTGGTCGCGGTCGGTGTCGTGGAGATCCTCACGGCCCTGCGTATCCGGGGCCGGGCCCGGCAGGTGCCGCGCGAGCTGTAGTCCATACGGGCGCATCCGGTGCCCGGCATGCTGAACAGCGGGCGTGTCGTGGGGAGATCACCTCCCGTGAGCACCGCACGACACCTCCGTCCCGGCCGTTCCTGGCTCCGGGTGCTCGTCCTGCTGCTCGCGCTCCTGGCGCCCGGGGAGGCCTACGCGGTCCCGTCGACCCCGGTCGAGTGCGTGACGCCGTACGACGGTGTCGAGGCGGCCCTGCCGCCCCTGCTCCGCACGGTCCACCGTCGGGTCGTGGCCCCGCGGCCGCCGCTGCGACCGTCGCCGCTGCCGGCCCCGGCTCCCGACCGGGCCGAGCCCCTCTTCGACGCCGTACTCCCGCGCACTCCGCACACCCTGCGCACCGTGGTCCTGCGCTGCTGACCGGCCCCGCTTCCGGAAAAGGTCCGTCACAACGCGAGGAACACCGTCATGCCCATCGACCCGTACGCGGTCCTGCGCGCCCTCCTGCGCGCGGAAGCGGCGCGCAACGCGCCCAAACCGGAACCGAAGCAACCACACCCGAAGCGCCCCCCGGAGAAGCAGAACCAATGAACCAACGGCCCGGCGGGGGGTGAGCGGCCCGGTGGGGGCTATGACCACTGCTTCCGCCGGGCCGACCCGAAGAGCGACCGCTTCCGCCGGGCCGTCGGCGAGGAACCACTGCCTCAGCCGGACCGTCGGCGAAGGACCACCGCTCCCGCCGCGCCCTCGGCAAGGGGCCGCCCGCACCCGGCCGCCCCGAGGTCCAGCGCGGGACCGGTGACGGCGTAGCCGGAGGCCTCCAGGGCCTCGTGCGGGAGGGCGGGGGCGCTGCCGGGAGCCTCGGGAGCGGTGGCCGGCGGCACGGTCTCGCTGTCACTCATATCGGACCCCCGTTCCGGTTCGCCCCCTTTTGCTCCATCTTTTCCGGCGTCGCACTCCGTCTCCATGGCTGCGCCCGGAAGGTCTTGACCGGTAGGCTTTCCGTGTGATCTTCAAGCGCATCGGAAACGGCCGGCCGTACCCCGACCACGGCCGGGAAAGCACCCGGCAGTGGGCGGACGTCGCGCCGCGCCCGGTCCGCCTCGATCAGCTGGTGACGACCAAGGGGCAGCTGGACCTGGAGACCCTCCTCGCCGAGGACTCGACGTTCTACGGCGATCTGTTCGCCCATGTCGTCAAGTGGCAGGGCGACCTGTACCTGGAGGACGGCCTCCACCGCGCGGTCCGGGCGGCCCTGCAGCAGCGTCAGGTACTGCACGCGCGCGTGCTGGAACTGGACTGACCCACGCCTGTTCGGAGGCCGACCGGTAAGGGCTTGACCCTTTCGGGTTCACCTGCGCGGCGTCGAATGATCATCTAGTAGGCATCGCCGCTCAGGCGCACTACGCTGCGCTCATGAGCATGCTGACTCCCCCAGGCATGGGCGGCAAGTACCGGATCACGGGGGACAAATACCCGCGCATGCGACAGCGCCGTCGGCGCGGCAGGTTCGTGGTCGTCGTGGTCGCCTCCGTCGCCGCGCTGAGCCTGGTCGGCTGGGGCACGTTGCAGCTCATCGACGTCTTCACGGGCGGCGGCAAGCAGGCCTCGGCGGCGGGTCCGAAGGCCGACTGCGCCACCAAGGCCAGTCCCTCGGCCTCGGCCGACTCTGCCGCCTCGGTGCCCAGGCCCGCGCAGATCACCGTCAACGTCTACAACGCCACGCCCCGCAGCGGGCTGGCCAAGGACACCGCGGACGAGCTCCAGAAACGCGGCTTCAAGATCGGTGACGTGGGCAACGCCAGCAAGGAATTCGACAAGAAGATCAAGGGCACGGGGATACTGCTGGGCCCCTCGTCGTCCCTGAACAGCTCGCTGCCGGTCCTCGCCACCCAGCTCACGTCGGCCGAGCGCCGTACGGACGCGGCCCGCAAGGGGGCCGCGGTGGACCTGATCATCGGCGACGCCTTCAAGAACCTCACGGCGAAGCCGGACGCCGACAAGGCGCTGGCGGCACTGGCCGACCCCCAGCCCACGCCCACCGCTTCGAAGAAGAGCTGCTGAAGCGACCCGGAGGGGCCGCCAGCCGTCACCGGACCCGCACCCTCTGGGGCGCCACCGCGGAAAACCGGTCGGCGGCGCCGCGGAGGACTACTCGGCCGCGCCGTAGAGGCGGTCTCCCGCGTCTCCGAGGCCCGGCACGATGTAGCCGTGCTCGTTGAGGCGCTCGTCGACCGCCGCGGTCACCACGGTCACCGGCGTGCCCGCCAGCTCGCGCTCCATGAGTTCGACGCCCTCGGGGGCCGCCAGCAGGACCACGGCGGTCACGTCGTCCGCGCCCCGCTTAATCAGTTCCTGGATCGCCGCCACCAGCGTGCCGCCGGTCGCCAGCATCGGGTCCAGGACGTACACCTGGCGGCCGGAGAGGTCCTCCGGCATACGGGAGGCGTAGGTCGAGGCCTGGAGCGTCTCCTCGTTGCGGATCATGCCCAGGAAGCCCACCTCGGCCGTCGGCAGGAGGCGGACCATGCCGTCCAGCATGCCGAGGCCGGCCCGGAGGATCGGGACGACCAGCGGGCGGGGGTAGGAGAGCTTGACGCCGGTGGTCGGGGAGACCGGGGTCTGGATGTCGACGGCCTCGGTGCGCACGTCGCGCGTGGCCTCGTAGGCGAGCAGGGTGACCAGCTCGTCGGCGAGACGACGGAAGGTCGCGGAGTCGGTGCGCTGGTCGCGCAGCGTGGTGAGCTTGTGGGCGACCAGAGGGTGGTCGACGACGTGGAGACGCATGTCCTAACAGTAACCGTGCCCAGGTGAGGCTCGCGCTGGCATCAAACCGCCCATCAGGGGGAAAGTGGGAGGGACACAGCGGGGTGGTGAGCGTATGGCCGAGCCCGAGTCCCGAGAGGACGCGTCACAACCGGAGACCGACGCCGAACGCAGGCGCCGCAGGGCCCAGTTCCTGCGTGACCTCGCCGAGGCCCGTGAGCTGCGGGACCGGGTACAGCCCAGGCGCGCCAAGGTCGCCCGCATGCGCCACGCGATGCGCATGCGCACATTCCGCTGGTAGACGTAAGCCTCCTCACAGCGGTCGTAGCGCCAACCGGGTGCATGCGCCTCATGATTGCCGCGTACGATCCCGCTGGTGGTCGATCAAAACGAGCGGACACAGGGAGCCGAAGACGTCCCCTGAACGCCTTGTTTCTGCCACGATTCCGAGTGGGCGGGGCTCGGAGCACAGCTCTCGCCGCCCAAACCTCCGCCGGGGGGACCCCCAACCGGCACGCCTATGACCAGTGGGAGAGTCACGGTGTACTTCGCCGCACTGCTCGCGCGCACCGAAGACGGGTGGGAAGCGAGCGACACAGAGCTCGACGATGTGGAAACCCTGTCGGATCTGGCCGATCTCGCCCGCGAGGCCTCGGCCGAGGACGACACGGTGCTCGTCCTGATCGAGCAGGAAGAGACGTGGTTCGGCGTCGTCCGGATCGACGGCGAGGACGACCCTCGTATCTACGTCTCGGACGCCGCCGCCGCTGCCCGCAGCAGCTACGGCGAGATCCTGCTCACCGACGAACTGCTCGGAAGGGAGCCCGGCGAGGACGACGCCGACCTGGACTCCCTCGACCTCGACGGCACCGAGGACGGCGAGGACGAGGACGACGGCGACGGGGAGGAGAGCGGGTCCGCCGAGGCGGTGCCGCACAGCCCCGTCGGCGACGCCGAGATCCTCGACGACCTCGGTGTCAGCGCCAAGGAGCTGCGCTCCCTGGACGAGGACGCCCTGAGCGCGATCGCCGAGGCCCTGGGCGCCTCGGAGGTCCTGGAGACCGTCCGCTGACCTCGGCGACGGCACACGGCACACCCGACCCGGTACGCGACCGCTGGCGGGCCGCGATGCGGCTCGCCCTCGACGAGGCACGGCGGGCCGGCCCGGACGTCCCGGTCGGAGCCGTCGTACTGGCCCCGGACGGTACGACGGTGATCGGTGCCGGGCACAACGAGCGTGAGGCCACCGGCGATCCGACGGCGCACGCCGAGGTCCTCGCGATCCGGCGGGCCGCCGCCGACCTCGGCGAGTGGCGGCTCACGGGCTGCACGCTGCTCGTCACCCTGGAGCCCTGCACGATGTGCGCGGGCGCGATAGTCCAGTCCCGGCTGGAGCGGGTCGTCTACGGAGCCCGCGACGAGAAGGCCGGCGCGGCCGGCTCGCTCTGGGACGTCGTACGCGACCGGCGGCTCAACCACCGCCCCGAAGTCGTCGGGGGCGTACTCGCCGAGGAGGCCGCCCTGCTGCTCAGGGAGTTCTTCCGCACGCGGTGAATACCGATTTCTGAGCACGGCCCACGGTGCTGTAAGGTCTCTCTCGGTAGCGTGTCCGAGCGGCCGAAGGAGCTCGCCTCGAAAGCGAGTGTGGCGCAAGTCACCGAGGGTTCAAATCCCTCCGCTACCGCTTGAGAAGGGCCCCGTCGAAAGGCGGGGCCCTTCGTGCGATCATGTGCGGTCGTTGGGCAACAGTCACTGGGGAGGCCGCGATGGCGGTGAACGCGAAGAAGATCGCCGTCTACGTACTCGTGGTCTTCGTGATGTACGTGATCATCAAGGACCCGGCCAAGGCCGCCGACTACGTGCAGATAGGGTTCGAGGGCATTTCGGACGCCGCCAAGGCCATCGGCGACTTCTTCACCTGGATCGCCGACGGCGCCCACTAGATGATCGATTCCAAGGGGTCAGTGATCGTAGGCGGTCAGTGAGCGGTAGATCGGCTCTCCGGTCTGGTCGTTGTGCCAGATGGCGGCGGT